>CAMCWJ010000031.1 GCA_945882475.1 Bifidobacterium breve | reverse complement strand
TACAACTACTCCGCGCACTTCGGCAATTATCAGGTGATCGTCTCGGCCAACCCCCTTGTGCTGCCGGACAAGCCGGTGGTTGGGGTCAACACCCAGCGTGCCCGGGATCTGCTCATCGCCGGGGTGAACGCGGTCCGGCGCTGAACTCGGCGACCGTCGCCGGGCACCGGGCGATACGGTGCTCACCATGACGGTGTTCGGCGTCGACTCCGAGGTCGGCACCCTTCGTGCGGTGATCCTGCACCGGCCCGGCGCGGAACTGAAGCGGTTGACGCCGCGTAACAACGACGTTCTGCTGTTCGACGGTCTGCCGTGGGTTGCGCGGGCGCAGCAGGAGCACGACGCGTTCGCGGCGCTGCTGCGCTCCCGCGGGGTGGAGGTGCTGCTGCTCGCCGACCTGCTCATCGAGGCGCTGTCCAGCGGTGCGGCCCGGATGCAGGGCATCGCTGCGGCGGTGGACCACCGTCGGCTGGGCCTAGCCCTGGCACAGGAGCTGTCGGCATATCTGCGCGGTCTACAGCCGGCCGAATTGGCCCACGTACTGATGGCCGGCATGACCTTCACCGAATTGCCCTTTGGTGCGGACACCGCCACCTCCCTGGTGCGCCGTATGCATCACGGCGGCGATTTCGTCATCGAGCCGCTGCCCAACCTGCTCTTCACCCGGGACTCGTCGTTCTGGATCGGGCCACGGGTCACGATCACCTCGCTCGCGCTGCCGGCCCGGGTTCGGGAAACCTCCCTGACCGACCTGATCTACGCGCACCATCCCCGCTTCCTGGGAGTCCGCCGCGCCTACGAGTCGCACACTGCCCCGGTGGAGGGCGGCGACGTGCTGCTGTTGTCCCCCGGAGTGGTTGCCGTCGGGGTGGGCGAGCGCACCACCGCTGCCGGAGCGGAAGCGTTGGCGCGCAGTCTCTTCGACGACGAATTGGCGCATACAGTCCTGGCGGTTCCGATCGCCCAGCAGCGGGCCACCATGCACCTCGACACGGTCTGCACCATGGTCGACACCGATGCGGTGGTGATGTATCCCAACGGCGGCCGGGCGCTCTCGGCATTCACGATCAAGCGGACCCCCGCAGGCATCGAGATCAGCGAGGAGACGCCCTTCGTCACCGCGGCAGCCGAGGCGATGGGCATCGGGGTGCTGCGCGTCATCGACACCGGGCTGGATCCGGTTGTCGCCGAGCGGGAACAATGGGACGACGGCAACAACACCCTGGCGCTGGCCCCGGGAGTCGTGGTGGCCTACGAACGCAATACCGAAACCAATGCCCGCCTGACCGATGCCGGTATCGAGGTGCTGCCGATAGCCGCCGGCGAGTTGGGTACCGGGCGTGGCGGTCCGCGGTGCATGTCCTGTCCGGTGGCCCGAGACCCGCTAGCCACTCGGGTGAGTGGCAGGTGATGAGCTAGGCCGGGCTATCGCCAACTCGGCAGCCAGATTTGCATGTTCCAGGTGGACTGCGAGATCGGCAGGCCGGTCAGGATCGGGAACAGCCAGACGAAGTTGGTGATCACCAGGGCGACATAGCAGCTGACGACCAGGACACCGAGGGTGCGGCGCTCGGCATTGCGGGTCGGCTGGTAGAGGATGTCGCCGAGGATCAGGGCGATCGCCATCACCAGGAAGGGTGCCATCGGGACGGCGTAGAAGAAGTACATCTGGCGGTCGATAGCGGCGAACCAGGGAAGCCAGGCTGCGCAATACCCAACCAGCACAACGCCGTAGCGCCAGTCGCGGCGCACCAGCGCCCGCCAGGCGGAATACAGCAGCATCGGCACCGCCAACCACCACAGTGTCGGAGTGCCCACCAGCATGACGGCCTTCACGCAGGAGGCCGCCCCGCAACCGGGCACGTCCTGGTTGTCGATCGCGTACAGCACCGGCCGAAGCGACATCGGCCAGGTCCACGGTTTGGACTCCCACGGGTGATGGTTGCCCGCGGAATTGGTCAGCGTCGAGTGGAAGTGATACGCCTTGTAGGTGTAGTGCCACAGCGAGCGGATGGCATCCGGAAACTGGTACCACTGCCGCGGGCCGATCGACTGTCCGACCTCGTAACGGTTGACCGCGGTCTCCGACGAGAACCACGGCGTGTACGAGATCAGATAGACCGCAAGGGGTATCAGGCCGAAGACGTACACCGCGGGTCCGGCGTCACGGCGCAGCACACCCTGCCATGGCCGCGGCACCCGATAGGACCGTCGGGCCGCCGCATCGAGGGCCAGCGACATCGCCCCGAAGAACACCACGAAGTACAGACCGGACCACTTTGTCGCGCACGCCACGCCGAGCAGTGCACCCGCACCGAAGCGCCACCAACGTACGCCCAGCCTTGGGCCCCAGGGTGTTTCGGCAATTCGGCCCTCCAGCAATGCGGTGTGCAGCCGCGCGCGGACCTCGTCGCGGTCCACCATCAGCGCCCCGAACGCCGCGACGACGAAGACGGTCAGAAATGTGTCGAGCAGCGCGGTGCGGGCCGCGACGAAGCTCACTCCGTCGGCGACCAGCAGCAACCCGGCAATGGCGCCAAGCAGCGTGGACCGAGTGATGCGTCGGACGATGCGCACCGTCAGCGCAACCAGGACGACCCCGAACACCGCGGTGACGAATCGCCAGCCCAAACCGGTGTAGCCGAACAGCGCCTCGCCGATCGCCATGAGTTGCTTGCCTACCGGCGGGTGCACCACCAAACCGAAACCCGGGTTGTCCTCCACGCCGAAGTTGTGCAATAGCTGCCAGGCCTGCGGCGCGTAGTGCTTCTCATCGAAGATCGGGGTGCCCGCGTCGGTCGGGGAACCGAGGTTCAGAAACCGGGTCAGCGCCGCCAGTGCGGTGATGACGGCGGTGGCCGCCCAGCCGCGGAGTCGATCGGTCGGCCCGAAGTCGGCGATTGGAATCAGGGGTCCCGGGCTGACGACACCACCCGCGCGCTGGGGCGCGGCGAGGTCGTCAACCGTTGTGGACATCACTGCGATCGTAGGGTGTGTGGTGTGACTGGAGGCCGACTGCTGCTCGGCGCCACCCCGCTGGGTCAACCGGGCGACGCCTCGCAGCGACTGCTCGATGCTCTGGCCACCGCGCAGGTGGTGGCCGCGGAGGACACCCGCCGGGTCCGCACCCTGGCGCAGTCGCTGGGAGTGGCCATCACCGGCCGGGTGGTCAGCCTGTTCGACCAGAATGAGGCGAGTCGGGTCCCGGCCCTGGTTGCCGAGGTCGCGGCCGGCGCAACCGTGCTGGTGGTCAGCGATGCGGGAATGCCGCTGATCAACGACCCCGGCTACCGGTTGGTTACCGCGTGTATCGCCGCTGATCTGCCGGTGTCCTGCCTGCCCGGCCCCTCGGCGGTGACGACCGCACTGGCGGTGTCCGGCCTGCCCTGCGACCGGTTCTGTTTCGAGGGCTTCGCGCCCCGGAAGAAGTCCGCGCGGCGGGCGTGGCTGGCGGGTTTGGCCGGCGAAGCGCGCACGGTGGTGTTTTTCGAGTCGCCGCGTCGACTGGGGGAGTGTCTCGTTGATGCGGTGGCCGAACTGGGCGCCGCGCGCCGCGCGGTGGTGTGTCGGGAGTTGACCAAGGTGCACGAGGAGATCCGGCGCGGAACCCTCGCTGAACTCGCGACGTGGTCGGCCGAGGGCGTGCTGGGGGAGATCACCGTCGTCCTGGCCGGCGGCACGGCGGTCGTCGATCCAGACTCGCTGGTGGCCGAGGTTGCCGCGCTGGTCGCCGGTGGGATGCGGGTCAAGGATGCCTGTGCCCGGGTTGTCGAGGCCCACCCGGGAGCGCCCTCGCGGCGCGAACTCTACGAGGCGGCACTGCGCGCACGGGAGCCGTGAGCCGCCCCTACGATCGGTGCCGCCTTGTCCAGGCACTCCTGCCACTCGGCGTCCGGGTCGGAGTCCGCGGTGATGCCGCCACCGACTCCTAGCACCGCGCCGCCATCCGCATCGAACTCGACGGTGCGGATCGCAACGTTGAGCTCACAGCCTGCCAGCGGTGAGGCCATCCCCACGGTTCCGCAGTAGACCCCCCGACGTCTGGGCTCCCACTGTGAAAGCAGTTGCCGTGCACGGGCTTTCGGTGTTCCGGTGACCGATGCCGGCGGGAAGGTCGCGGCCAGCAACGCCGCGTTCGGAAGGTCGGCAGGCACCCGGGCCGACACCGAAGAGACCAGATGCCACACCCCTGGCGCCGCGTGCACGCTCAGCAATTCGGGTACGGTCACCGAGCCGGTCACCGCCACCCGGCCCAGATCGTTGCGGACGAGGTCGACGATCATGATGTTCTCGGCGACGTCCTTGGCCGAGGCCCGCAGTTCGGCAGGATCCGCATGCAGCGGCAGGGTGCCCTTGATCGGGCTGGAGGTCACCTCTTCGCCGACGCGGCGCAGGAACAACTCCGGCGACAGCGACGCCACCGCGCCCCACTCCCCGGCGAGGTAGGCGGCCCGGGCCGGGGTGGTGCGGGCCACGGCATCGGCGAAGAAATCCAGCGGTGAGCCGCTGACGGTGCCGGTGAATCGGGTGCACACACAGGCCTGGTACACCTCCCCGGCTCGGATCGCCGCCAGGCAGGCCAGCACCCCGGCCCGGTGGCTGCCGACATCGGGTTGCGCCCAGGTGATGTCACACCGATGGTGAATCGGCCGGGTAGCCAGAGCGGCGGAAATCCAATCGGAAATCGCTGCGCCGGAGAGGCTTTCGTACCACCAGCAGCCGTCGCTGTCGCGCCGCAGCACACAATCGGTCCACCCGCCGGCCGCCTCCGGGATCCTCGGCCCCGTGCCGTCGCCCCCGCGGTCGGGATAGCAGAGATAGCCGATCCAGCCGCCGCCGACTTCGCCCGTGCCCGAACCGGGCACTAACTCGGAACCTGTGCCCGCACCGGGCAGGACCGCGAAGACGTCCCGCGGGGCGACCGGTCGTACGGCCAGGCTGGGCGCGATCACCGCGGTCGAGCCGAACCAGTCGCCGACCAGTGCCGCCGGCGGTGGCAGCCGACGGCGACGCGCACCGGCTGCGACCGAGCGCAACACGTCGCCGGCGGAGCCAAGGTCACCCAGTCGCTCGGCACGCATCGGCTTAGGTGGCCTCGTAGCGGGGGAACACACCGGTGGGCATTGGCAGGGCGGTTCCCGGAGCCAGGGGTGTGTCCAGTGCGGCGAAGTCACGTTCCCCGGCCGGTTGGCCCAGCAGATCGAGCAACTTCGCCGCCGATTCCGGCATCACCGGCTGCACTAGAACCGCCGCGACCCGCACCGCCTCGCAGGTGGTGTAGAGCACCGTGCGGAAACGGACCTGTTCGGCCTCGTCCGCCGACTTGCGCAGCACCCAGGGCTCCTGCGCGGAGAAGTACCGATTGGCCGCGCCGAGCATCAGCCAGATCGCCTCCAGGCCCTGGTGCATGGCCTGCTCATCGAAGGCGGCGCGCACCCGGGTCAGCAGGCCGGCGGCCAGTTCCAGCAGTTCGGTGTCCGCGGCGCTGAACTCTCCCGGCGCAGGCACGATGCCGTCGAGATTCTTGTTCACCATCGACAGTGAGCGCTGAGCCAGATTGCCCAACTCGTTGGCCAGATCGGTGTTGATGCGGTTGACGATCCCGTCTTCGCTGTAGCTGCCATCCTGGCCGAACGGCACTTCGCGGAGCAGGAAGTAACGCACCTGGTCCACTCCGAAGCTCTCCACCAGGGACACCGGGTCGACGACGTTGCCGACGGACTTGCTCATCTTCTCGCCGCGGTTGTACAGGAATCCGTGGGCGAAGACCCTGCGCGGCAACTCGATGCCGGCCGACATCAGGAAAGCCGGCCAGTACACGGTGTGGAATCGGATGATGTCCTTGCCGATCATGTGCAGATCGGCCGGCCAATACCGTTGGTAGAGAGTCGATTCGGTATCCGGGTAGCCCGCCCCGGTGAGGTAGTTCGTCAGCGCGTCAACCCACACGTACATCACGTGCTCGGGGTCGCCGGGAACCGGCACCCCCCAGGTGAACGAGGTGCGGGAGATCGACAGGTCGCGCAGGCCGCCGGAGACGAAGCTCACCACCTCGTTGCGGCGCACCTCGGGGGCGATGAAATCGGGGTGCGCCGCGTAGTGCGCCAGCAGTCGCTCGGTGTATGCCGACAACCGGAAGAAGTAGGTCTGTTCCTCGGTCCAGGTGACCGGTGTGCCGGTCTCGGTGGCGACCCGGGTGCCGTCGGCGGTGACCTCGGTCTCGGACTCGGTGAAAAACCGTTCGTCGCGCACCGAGTACCAGCCCGAGTAGGAATCCAGGTAGATGTCGCCGGCTTCGGCCATCCGCTGCCAGATTGCCGTCGAGGCCGCGTAGTGGTCGGGGTCGGTGGTGCGGATGAAGCGGTCGAACGAGATGTTGAGCAACTCCTGCAGTCTCTGGAACTGATCGGAGTTGCGTCGGGCGAAGTCGGCGGTCGCGATGCCCTCGGCGGCGGCGGTCTGCGCCATCTTCAGGCCGTGCTCGTCGGTGCCGGTCAGGAAGCGCACGTCGAACCCGTCGAGACGTTTGAACCGGGCGATAGCGTCGGTGGCGACGTACTCGTAGGCATGTCCGACGTGCGGTGCGCCGTTGGGGTAGGCGATCGCGGTGGTGACGTAGAACGGGGTGCGGCCGGGTTCGCTCATGTCGGGCTTCACCTTATGGTGTTGCGGTGGGTTCCAAGCGTGCGGCACCGCCACCGCCGGAGCCGTTGGCCCCCTTGATCGACGCCCACACCCACCTCGATGCCTGCGGTGCGCGCACCGGTGCCGATGTGCGCGCAATCCTGGACCGTGCCGGGGCGGTCGGGGTGCAGGCAGTGGTGACCATCGCCGACGATCTGGATTCGGCCCGTTGGGCCGCGGCGGCTGCCGAATCCGATGATCGGGTCTTTGCCGCAGTGGCGCTGCACCCCACCCGTGTCGACGCGCTGACCGACGCCGCGCGGTCCGAACTCGAACGGCTGGCCGCCAACCCGCGAGTGGTGGCGATCGGCGAGACGGGGATTGACCTGTACTGGCCGGGGAGGCTGGAAGGGTGCGCGTCGCCAGCCAACCAGCGCGAAGCGTTCGCCTGGCATATCGACCTGGCCAAGCGCACCGGCAAGCCGTTGATGATCCACAACCGCGACGCCGATGCCGAGGTGCTCGATGTGCTGCGCGCCGAAGGCGCCCCGGAGAGCGTGATCTTCCACTGCTTCTCGTCCGGACCTGAGATGGCCAGGGAGTGCGTACGGGCCGGTTGGATTCTCAGTCTTTCCGGCACGGTGAGCTTCACCAATGCCCATGCGTTACGGGAGGCCGCCGCCGGCATTCCGCCCGGACAACTGATGGTCGAGACCGACGCGCCCTTTCTCACCCCGCATCCGTTCCGGGGCGCGCCCAACGAGCCCTACTGTCTGCCGTACACGGTGCGCGCCCTGGCCCAACTGCAGAACATCCCCGCCGAGGAATTGGCGGCCGACGCCACCGAGACTGCGCGGCGGGTGTACGGGCTCGCGGCGCTGTGATGACAGCGGCGTGGGGTGTTGCCCGGCGAACGGGTAGGCGCTAGGGTCTGGTCCCACCTGTTCCCAGAAATCTTGGATGTCCCGTGAACGCTGCCCCGTCGACGATCGAGAAGATCACTCGCGAAGCCCTGACCCATGCCCGAGGGAGCGCCGTCGTCGCGGTCATGCCAGTAAACATCCGAACGCGCATCCTCGGCAGCGCGTCGAGTGGCGAAGTGCGTCATGACCAGAATGTTCGGCAGCGCTTGCGTTCCCTGCGCTATGGTGAAGGTGCAGATCTGGCAACTCGAAAAGAGCGGATCTCCGCCGACGAAGTGGCCCATGCCCGCGGCACTGTTGCGGTATGTGTATGTGGAGGAGGACGGTCATGACCATCCGATTACTGAGCCGAACCGAGATCAGGAACCTGGCCCGGGAACTCGACTTCCGGCCCCGCAAAGCGCTCGGCCAGAACTTCGTCCATGACGCCAACACGCTGCGCCGAATCGTTTCGGCATCAGGTATCACCAAGGCCGACCATGTCCTCGAGGTCGGGCCGGGACTGGGCTCGCTGACCCTGGCCCTGCTGGACCGCGGCGCGGCGGTGACCGCCGTCGAGATCGATCCCGCGCTGGCCGGGCGGCTGCCCAAGACCATCGCGGAGCACTCGCACAGCGAGATCAACCGGTTGACGGTGGTGCACCGCGACATCCTGGGTCTGCGGCCCGCGGATCTGGTCACCCAGCCGACCGCGGTGGTGGCGAACCTGCCCTACAACATCGCAGTCCCGGCGCTGCTGCACCTGCTGGCCGAATTCCCGACGATCCGCACGCTCATGGTGATGGTGCAGGCCGAGGTCGCCGAACGACTGGCGGCCGAACCCGGCGGTAAGGACTACGGGGTGCCCAGCGTCAAGGCGCGCTTCTTCGGCACCGTCCGCCGCTATGGCTCGGTGTCGCCGACGGTCTTCTGGCCCATCCCGCGGGTGTATTCCGGCCTGGTGCGAATCGACCGCTACGAGACCACTCCCTGGCCCGCGGACGAGGCATTCCGGCACCAGGTTTTCGACCTGATCGACCTGGCCTTCGCCCAGCGCCGCAAGACCGTCCGCAACGCCCTGATCGACTGGGCGGGTACCGGGAACGAGTCCGCCGAGTTGTTGTTGGCGGCCAGTATCGACCCGGCACGGCGCGGGGAGACGCTGAACGTCGCCGATTTCGTCCGGCTCTTGCAGCGCTCAGGTCGGGCCGGTCCGCAGGACAGCGCATCCGGGGCGACATCGCGGCCGGTCGAGGTGCGCTGACCGGCGCGATACTCTCGTGCGGTGGCCCCGGTCAACGGCAGTACCGCATCCGACTGGATGCCGACCGGATCGGTGACGGTCCGGGCGCCGGGCAAGGTCAACCTCCACCTCGGCGTCGGTGATTCACGCGACGACGGCTATCACGAACTCACCACCGTCTTTCACGCCGTCTCCCTGTCCGACGAGGTCACCGTCCGCGATGCGGACACGTTGTCGCTGCGGATGACCGGTGAGGGCGCTGATGTGGTGCCGGCTGACGATCGCAACCTGGCCTGGCAGGCCGCCGAGTTGCTGGCCGAGCATGTCGGCCGCGCGCCCGACGTGGCGATCAGTATCGACAAGTCGATCCCAGTCGCCGGCGGGATGGCCGGAGGCAGCGCGGACGCCGCCGCCGTCCTGGTGGCGATGAACCAGCTATGGGAGTCCGGTGTGCCGCGGCGCGACCTGCACGCGATTGCCGCCCGCTTGGGCAGCGACGTACCGTTCGCGTTGCACGGCGGAACGGCGCTGGGTACCGGTCGCGGCGAGAAGCTGGCAACTGTGCTGGCGCGCAGCACTTTTCACTGGGTGCTGGCATTCGGTTCAGCGGGGCTTTCGACGGCGGATGTCTATCGAGAGATCGATCGGCTGCGCGAAGCAGGGGCACCGGCGCGGCTGCCCGACGCGGAGGGACTGCTGACCGCCCTGACCACCGGTGACCCGCACGCTCTCGCCCCACTGCTCGGCAACGACCTGCAACCGGCTGCACTGAGCCTGCAACCCAACCTGCGCCGGACGCTGCGGGCGGGAACCGAAGCGGGCGCGCTGGCGGGAATCGTGTCCGGCTCAGGGCCGACGTGTGCGTTCCTCTGTGCCTCTGCGGCCAGCGCAGTGGACGTCGGAACCGAGTTGGCCGGCGCCGGAGTGTGCCGGACGGTCCGGGTGGCAAGCGGCCCGGTGCACGGGGCGCGGGTGGTGCCGACGCCCACGTGAGGGCAGACCCGCCGGGGGTTGGCGCTTTGCATCAATTTAAGAAGAGTCTAAGATGGTCCGCGGTGATCACCAGCGGCCAGACAGATGCACGCTTGCGGATCGCCCACCGCTACCGGTGGGCGAGCGCCGGTTCCGGCGATCCATCACCAATTCGAGACCGAAAAGCCCCTGACTTGTGCCAGCGCGCCGCCTTTGCGACGCGTTCCGGCTGGTGGAGCATGAAAGTCCCGGCAGCGGCGCCATCGGCGACGTCGCCCCGGACGCCGAGGAGGTCGTCGTGAGCCGTTTCACCGACAAGATGTTCGCCAGTGCCCTCAACGATGCCAAGGGCATGGTCACCGGCGAACCGCACGAGCCGGTTCGGCACACCTGGCGCGAGGTCCACGAGCGGTCCCGCCGGATCGCCGGTGGCCTGGCTGCGGCGGGCGTGGGCCCGGGCGACTCGGTGGGCGTGTTGGCCGGCGCACCGGTGGAGATCGCGCCCACGGCGCAGGGACTGTGGATGCGCGGCGCCAGCCTGACGATGCTGCACCAGCCCACGCCGCGCACCGACCTGGAGCAGTGGGCCAAGGACACCGCCAACGTCATCGACATGATCGAGGCCAAGGCAGTCGTCATCTCCGATCCGTTTCTGATCGCCCAGCCGGTGCTGGAAGAACGTGGCGTGACGGTTCTCACCGTGGCGGACCTGCTCGCGGCCGAGCCGATCGACCCCGTGGAGACCGGTGAGGACGACGTGGCGCTGATGCAGTTGACGTCGGGGTCCACGGGCTCGCCCAAAGCGGTGGTGATCACCCACCGAAACATCTACTCCAACGCCGAGGCGATGTTCCTCGGAGCCGAGTACGACGTCGACACCGACGTCATGGTCAGCTGGTTGCCTTGCTTCCACGACATGGGGATGGTGGGTTTCCTGACCATCCCCATGTACTTCGGCGCCGAGTTGGTCAAGGTCACGCCGATGGACTTCCTGCGCGACACCCTGCTGTGGGCCAAGCTGATCGACAAGTACAAGGGCACCATGACCGCCGCACCCAACTTCGCCTACGCGCTGTTCGCCAAGCGGCTGCGCCGGCAAGCAAAACCCGGCGATTTCGACCTTTCCACCCTGCGCTTCGCGCTCTCGGGTGCTGAACCTGTGGAACCGGCCGACGTCGAGGACCTGCTCGATGCGGGCAAGCCCTTCGGCATGCGGCCCGACGCGATCCTGCCGGCCTACGGCATGGCCGAGACCACCCTGGCGGTGTCGTTCTCCGAATGCGGTGCGGGCCTGGTCGTCGACGAGGTCGACGCCGACCTGCTCGCCGCGTTGCGTCGCGCGGTTCCAGCATCCAAGGGCAACACCCGGCGACTGGCCACCCTGGGCCCGCTGCTCACCGACCTCGAAGCCCGCATCGTCGACGAGGACGGCAACGTGCTGCCGAGGCGCGGAGTCGGCATCATCGAACTGCGCGGCGAGTCACTCACGCCCGGGTACATCACCATGGGCGGCTTCGTCGCGGCCCAGGACGAGAACGGCTGGTACGACACCGGTGATCTCGGCTACCTCACCGACGAGGGACACGTGGTGGTCTGCGGCCGGGTCAAGGACGTCATCATCATGGCCGGGCGCAACATCTACCCGACCGACATCGAGCGTGCCGCCGGCCGGGTCGACGGCGTGCGGCCGGGGTGCGCAGTCGCGGTGCGGTTGGACGCCGGCCATTCCCGGGAGACCTTCGCGGTGGCAGTTGAGTCCAATGCATGGGAGGACCAGGCCGAGGTTCGCCGGATCGAGCAGCAGGTCGCCCACGAGGTCGTCGCCGAGGTCGACGTCCGGCCGCGAAATGTGGTCGTTCTCGGTCCGGGCACCATCCCGAAGACGCCGTCGGGCAAGTTGCGCCGCGCGAACTCGGTCACTCTGGTCACCTAGCGCGATGTCGGCGCCGTGGGAGCAGGGCGTGTTCGGCCGACTGCGCCACGACACCGGCGAGTCGTGGGAGCGTTATGTGCGCCACCCATTCGTGCTGACTCTCGGCGAGGGAACCCTGCCGACGCCGGTCTTTCGGCACTTCCTGCAGCAGGACTATCTGGTCCTCATCCATTTCGCCCGGGCCTAGGCGCGGGCGGGGTTCAAGAGCGACACGCTCGAAGACCTGCGCGCCTCCGCCGCCGGAGTGTCGGCCATCGTGGATGTGGAGATGCCCTTGCACGTCGCCTACTGCCGGGAGTGGGGGCTGACGGAGGAGCAGATGGCGGCCGAGACAGAGACGATGGAGACCATCGCCTACACCCGCTTCGTGTTGGAGCGTGGCCTCGCCGGCGACAGACTCGATCTCGATGTCGCGTTGGCGCCCTGCGTGGTGGGGTACGGCGAGGCGGTGGCGCGGTTGCTGGCCGACCCGGCGACCAAGCGGGCCGGCAATCCGTACGGCGAGTGGATGGATGCCTACTCGGGCGAGGATTACGTCGCGTCGGTGAGGGCGGCCGTCGAGAACCTCGATCGGCAATTCGCCCGGCGCGGCGGCGAGGCGCGCTACCCGGCGCTGCTGCAGACCTTCGGTGCTGCGACGCGACTGGAAGAAGCATTCTGGCAGTCAGCGATGGCAACGAACTCCAGCTGATACGCCCTCCTGCTCACCAGGCGACTCACCAGGCGTGCACCTGGTTCTGCGCGGTCTCCAGACCGGCGTCGATCAGTAACTCAGTGGCATCGGCGGCCTGTTCGCAGATCGTCGGCACCTCGGTGCGCTCAGCGGCGGTGAAGTTCTCCAGTACGAACGCGGCTGGGTCCTTGCGGCCGGGCGGACGTCCGATACCGATACGCACACGCTGGAAGTCCTTGGTGCCCAATGCATTCGCGACCGAGCGCAGACCATTATGGCCGCCCTCGCCGCCACCGAGCTTGAGCCGGAGTCGACCGAAGTCGATATCGAGTTCGTCATGGATGACAATGACGTCGGCCGGTGCCACCGAGTAGAACTTCGCGAGCGGGCCGACCTGTCGGCCGGACTCGTTCATGAAGGTGCGGGGTTTGGCCAGCACGACTGAGCGGCCCCCGAGCCGACCGGTCGCGATCTCGGCGCCGGAGCGCTTGTGCACCTTGAACGGTGCCCCAATGCGGCCGGCCAGCAACTCGGCGACCATGAACCCGATGTTGTGCCGGGTCTTGGCGTACTGCGGTCCGGGATTGCCCAGGCCGACGACCAGCAATGGCTCGGCCATCTGCGTGACTGCGGCCGGAACTTACTCGGACTCGGCCGCTTCGCCCTCGGCTGCGCCCGCGCCCTCGGACTCGGCTGCGGCCGCTTGCTCCTCGGTCGACTCGCCGCCACCCTCGGCCTCGAGGTCGGCCGCGGTGGGCGCCGCGACGACGTTGACCACCAGCATCTCGGGATCGCTGATCAGGGTCACGCCGGCGGGCAGTTCGACCTGTCCGGCCAGGATCTGGGTGCCTTCCTCGACGCCCTCGACCGACACGGTCAGGCTCTCCGGGATCGACAGTGCTTCGGCCTCGATTTCGATCGTGGAGGCGTCCTGGGTCACCAGCGTGCCGTTGGCGGCGTCGCCCTCGATGTGGACCTGGACTTCGACGGTCACCTTCTCGCCGCGACGGACCACCAGCAGGTCGGCGTGCTGGATGCTGCGCCGGATCGGATGCAGCACGATTGCCTTTGTCAGCGCCAGCTGCTCCTTGCCGTGGATGTCGAGGCTGAGGACGGCATTGGTGCCGGAGTGCCGCAGCACCGCCGCGAAGTCGCGGGCATTGAGCTCGAGGTGCTGCGGGTCGGCGCCGTGGCCGTAGAGCACCACGGGAACCTTGCCGTCGCGCCGGGCCTGGCGGGAAGCGCCTTTTCCGGTGCGGGTGCGCACGTCGACGCTCAGCTTGTTGGTGTTGGCGCCTTTGGCCATGGGGATGCTCTTTCCTTCGCGGGGTGTCCGCACGGCGAAGGAGGGGCACGCAAGAGTTGCGTAGCCTCGCCGATAACGGTGGCCGGAACCACCCTCGCCGTGACGCGGTCCCAAGGTTAGCCGATCGGGCCCGCGGGGTGGAAATCGCCGGCAGCGGCGCGGGGGCTACTTCACCGTGACGGCGAAGCCATTGATTACCTGCCCGACCTCGGGTGCCGCCGCGGCGGCCTGTTCGGCCAGGGTGGTCACGGTGAACTGAACCAGGTATTTCTTGAAGTTCGGTGCCGGCGTCACCGGGAACACGATCCGGTTGTAACTGTGCAATCGCAGATCGGCGAGGTCGTAGCTTCCTTCGATCATCGATGACGGGAACCCGCCGAAATCATCGGCCGAGGAGTTCAGCTTCGTGAAGTTCTTCGACAACTCAGCGCTGGCGTCGGCGTGCTTCAACGCCGCGGTGACGTCGAAGTTCCCGTCGAGGGCGAACACCAGGACCATCGCCATCGGATAGTTGTTGCCCTTGGCGATCGCCTCGGTGCCCGGAGAGAAGTTGGGGTTGGCGTACGTGGACCACCCCGCTGGTCGGGGCAGTGTCACCGTCAGGTCGGTCAGCTTGTCCAATGCGATCTGCTGGCCGGTCACGCCGATGCTGGCCAGGTACTCAGCGATCGGCACCGGCCGTTCCGTAGCACTGGTGGTCGTGACCGAGGAGGTCTCACTGGTGGTCCAGATCGAGGAGTAGTCGGCGGTCTTCGACCCGCAGGCCGTGCTCAGTGCGGCAACGGCGAGCATCAGGGCGGCCCCGCGCCGAACGGATCGTGGGAGTATCGCGTTCAGTTCTACGCGTCCCCGTCGAAAAGCCCTGTGACCGAGCCGTTTTCGAAAACAGCGCGGATCGTTCTGGCCAGCAGGGGTGCGATGGAGAGCACCGTGAGTTGGGGGAAGCGCTTGACCTCATCGATCGGAAGGGTGTTGGTGACGATCACTTCGCGCGCACCGCAGCCGGCCAGCCGCTCGGCGGCCGGGTCGGACAGCACGCCATGGGTGGCGGCGATGATGACATCCGCGGCGCCGTCGTCGCGCAGCAACTTCACCGCACCGGCGATGGTGCCGCCGGTGTCGATCATGTCGTCGGTCAGCACACAGGTCTTGCCTGCCACCTCACCGACCACCCGGTGCGACACCACCTGGTTGGGCACCCGCGGGTCGCGGGTCTTGTGAATGAAAGCCAGTGGTGTGCCGCC
>CAMCWJ010000030.1 GCA_945882475.1 Bifidobacterium breve | reverse complement strand
TCGGCGCGCCACGGGTATCGCGGCCGATGTAGTTCTCCCGCAGATAACCGGTGTAGCCCTGGTTCGATCCGTCGGAAACCCACTTGACGGTCTGTGCGCGCAACCGGTCGTCACCCGAGCCCGCCACGATGCCGGCCGCGGTGAAGTCGTCAAGGTTGGCGCCCCACAACGACATCGATCCACGGACCGGAAACCCGGCCTGCGCGAAAGTCTGATGCAGCAGGTCGACCTCCTTGGCCCCGGCGATGGCGCCGGTGGCCGCCTCGTGGATGTAGGTCACCCCGGCCTTGGCCGCCATGGTGGCGATACCGGTGATCGCCTCGGCGATGACCTCCGGTGTCAGCGCGGGCAGGATCTTCACGAAGCTCAGCATCGCGGCGTTCTCGGCGATGATGCCGGTGAGTGCGCCGTTGCGGGCACCGTAGTCGCCGCCGGGCGGATTGGGTGTATCCACGGTGATACCTGCCGCGGCGTAGGCCGCGGAGTTCACGTAGAAGAAGTGCTGCGATGCGTTCATCACCACGATCGGGACCCGGGTCGAGATCTGATCGAGCAGCCCGACTGTCAAATCCGGTTGGCCCGCAAGCAGACTCGGGTCGTACAACTGACCCACCACGGTCTGCCCTGCCGGCGCCGCAGCAACGGCGGTCTTGAGGGCGGACAGCACCGCGTCGAGGGTCTTGTTGGTGTACGGCGAGCAGTCGACACCGCTGAATACCAGCGCGGAGGACACCAGATGCAGGTGCGGTTCGACGAAACCGGGCAGGATGGCGCCTGCCCGATGGTCAAGCATCCTGGTGCCGGGGCCGACGAAGCTCTCCACCTCGGCGCGCGAGCCGACCGCCAGGACGCGACCGTCGGCGATGGCGATCGCCTCCGCCCTGGGCCGTTCTTCGTCGAGGGTGATAACCGACCCGGTGACGAGCAGGTCGGCTTTCCCCGGCCCGGGGCGTCGGTGCGGACTGACCGTGCGGTCACCCGGCGCAACTCCGTCGATCGACACCCGCGCGGCATGGGCGGGGTGGGGTGCGCAGCATCCAGCACCGCTCGGTTGATCGGCCTTCGGTTGTTCGGCCATGGGTGATCCTCCTCGGGATTGTTCAGGGGTTCTTCGGATCAGGCTCGGGGGATGACGCGCCAAGCGTCGTAGCCGATGAAGGCACCGGCAGCCAGCAGGAGCACGACAGTGATCCAGCGGCCGTGGGCGGCCATGATGCGCTCGTAGCCCACCTTGATCCGGACGACGGCTCCGGGGTTTACCACCTCGATCACCGCGGGCAGCAGGGCCGGAACCACGGAGATCGCCGCGAACAGCACGATGCCCAGGGTGCGCTGAGCCGGGTCGGTGATCTGGACGATCTGATGACCGGCGGCGATCGCGATCGGGAAAACCTTGGGGTGCAGCCCGCAGGCTGCGAAACCAGCCAGCCCGGCGCGGACGACGCGCCCAGGAACAGACAGGTCGGTAGCCGGGTCAAGCTCGGCCGTCAGCTTCGGGAAATGCTCGGCAAACCAAGCCCGTAGCTTGCCCGGCTCATTGCGGGGCTCCGAGATGTCGGCAATCGGCCTGTGCTGCAACGCATTCACCGCGCGGCGCAGCCCGATCGCCACCAACGCACCCGCAATGAGCACACGGACCACGAAACCGGGCCACGAACCGTGGCGGGCGATCCCGGCGGTCTCCGCACCGGACGCGTGCGCGATCCACAGGCCGACACCGGTGGCGAAAGCGATCCCGAGGACGGCGCCGATCGCGAAAGCGAACGCCGCCGCGCGCGGCACCCTCCTGTCGTTGGCGATCACGAGTCCGAGCACCAGCGTCTCGGGACTCAGGAAGATCGCCAGCGCCAGCGAAGCAAGGACAGCGAGGTGGGAACTCATGGGCGGCTCAGCCGACGACCCTGTCGACGAACTCCTCACTAGCCAGTTTCCACGCGACGACGAAGTTGCCGGCATCATCACGGCTGATGGAAAGCCCTGGGCAGAAATGACTTTGGCCGTCCGGGGTGAAGAAGTGCGGCGAACCGATCACGCCCCGACTCCTGCCCTCATCCCAGTCGGCGCGCACCGCGGCGGCGGTGGCGTCGACGTCGAGTGGAGTCAGCGCGAAGCGGGCCGCGATGGGTGCGACCACCTCCGGGTGGCCGATGTCGAGGCCCTCCTCGAACACCGCGTTGCGCAACGCCATACCGACCTCTTCGATCAGCGCCGGATCTCCGGTGCGGTCGGCGGCCGAGGTCAGGGCGAAGGCCGCCATCGCGGTGTTCGGAAAGCTGTCCACGGTGAAGCCCGCGAAGAGGTCGGGGCGCACCGAGGCGCGCAGGGCGGTGATCTCGGCACCGATGTGGTGCGCGTCCAGGGGTTGGCCGTTGACCAATTCCAGCGGCCAGGCGCGGATCAGCAGCCGCGGCACGGTGCGGCCGCGCTCTCGGCGCCGGTCGATCAGCGTATGCAGCCCGACGTGGGTGAAAGGGCACAGGACGTCGGCGAAGACCTCCAAGGTTTCCATGACAGCGACGCTACCCGGCCTACCCTGGGTGCGTGGGTCGCGGCGATCGGTTGGTCAAGGTCGGTCTGGCAACCATGGCGTGCGCGATGATCGGCTGGCTGGGCACCGAGGTGGCCGTGCCGTTGGCTACCGGGCCGGACGTGATCGAGGACCTCACCTCAGCGTGGAGTCAGGTCGGCCCGACCCCACTGGGCGGATCGGCCACCGTCGCGGTACCACCGCGGCAGACACTGGTCGCCTTTCTCGTGGGGACCGACCTGCGCAGCATCGCGGGAACAAGCGCGGGCCGTTGCGTTGCCACCGCATCCGGGCGGCCGCTGCCTCTGGGCTGGCCGGTCGTTGTCAACCCCTCGCTGACCGGAGTACTGCGCGGCGATCAGCAGACTGTGGCGGTGGCCGGCTGGACCAACCGCACCGACTCACCCGTCACCGCCGACATCAGCTGCGATTCCGCAGACTCGACCGTCGAGAGCTTCACCGCTGTCCCCACCCGCACGGCCGTTGTGGTTCGCGATCCGTGGTTCCAGCCGTGGGGCTGGGTCGGGCTGGCGGTTCTGGGCGCGCTGGCCGCCGTGCTGGGGGTACGCAGATCCGGACGCGCCCCGGGTTGACTCAACCCGACCAGCCGGTGATGCGGCTCGCGGACAACTCCTGGAGATAGACCTCCAGGTCGGTGTACCCCTGTGGGGAAAGCTGGGTCGAATTCTGGCTGGCGGCATTGGGATTGAGCCCGTTGGCTATCTCCCAGGCGTCCGGCATGCCGTCACTGTCGGTGTCGGCCGGGGCCGCCGGAGCCGAACCTGAGTAGGCCGGCAGTAGAGCGTCCCCGGCGGGGTTGGTGTCGGGCGGCGCCGAGGAGATGGTGCCGGCGGCGACGAATCCCAGGAGTCGGGTGTCCATCGGGTCGCGAGGCCAGGCGCCCGCTGTATTGAGGAGGACGGAACGCAACTGATCGGTGGGTGTGTAGGTGATCGCGGGGAAGGCGTTGCGGATGTTGCGCCGCTGCGCCAGCCCGGACGAGTCAGCCGGTTCGGTCAGCGAGCTGAAATCGTTGCAGCAGTAAAACAGCTGGTAGTCCGACAAGCCCGGGTAGAGATTCATCCTGTTGCCGCTGACGTAGAGCTGATTGGCGGATCTGCGCAGAATCAGGTCGTCGAACATGGAGAAGGGAAAGGCACTTCCGGTGTGGAAGTAGTTGTTCACCGCATTGAGGTTCCAATAGATCGGATACGGTTCGCCGCCCGCGTTGGTGACCACGCCCGTCGACTGACCGAGTTCGATGAAGAACCGCGGATCCCAGTAGAGGTTGTTCGACAACTCGAGATTCATGAAGGAGTTGGCCGCTGCGAGGGATTCCCGGCTGCCCTCGGGAAGACGGCCTTCGATCCGGTTGAAGATGTTGTGGTGCAGCGAGACGTTGTCCAGTTTGAACCCGTAGGCCGGGTTGGAGTAGTTCATCAGCACGCCGCCGTAGAACGCATGCCCGCCAACGGTTTCGGCGATGACGGTGTTCTGGACGGTGATGTCGCGGGAGTAGGAGATCTCGATCGCCTCGTCGATGGCGTTGCCGATCGAGACATGATCCACGATGGCGTTGCGGGTGTAGCGCAGCCGGAGTCCGTCGTCACCGGGTGCGTCCAGGCCGGGACGGATGCGGACGTGCTGCAGTATCCAGTTCTCGGCGAAATCCACTGGCGCCTGGACTGTCTGGTCCTGGTACGGCGATTCGTCGGTGACCAGGCCCCGGATGGTGATTCCACCCGGCGACGTCTGGCCGGCGATGGTCACGTTGCCGTTGGTGAGGTGAATCTGGGTGTCGATGAGTCCGCTGACTTTGAAGAGGATGTACTTGGCGCCGGGTTGATCGATGGCCCACTGCAGCGAGCCCGGGCCGGCGGCGTTGAGATTGGTGACGTAGACGACGCTGCCCCCGCGACCTCCGGTGGCATAAGCCCCGAAGCCCTCCGCACCGGGGAACGCCGCCAGCGGTTCGGCCGGATCGGGCAGGGGACTGACCGGAACCGTGACGGCGACCGCCGCTGTCCCACCGTGGCCGTCGGCGACGGTGACATCGAACAAGTCCTGCAGATCCGCGAGGGTGGCACCCGGCGCCGCAGCATTGGTGCGAGCCGGAAGTGTTGGGGTATAGGTGAACTCGCCACTGACTGCGTTGATCCCTACGCTGCCCTTGGCCGTTGTTGCGGGCGCGCTGTAGGTCAGGGTGTCGCCGTCGGTGTCGATACCCGTCACGGTTCCCGCGACCGCACCGGTGAGCGGGTTCGGACTACCCACGGCGACGGTTGCGGTGGGTGGATGGTTGCCCGGGACGAACGGCGCCACGT
This sequence comes from Bifidobacterium breve, assembly GCA_945882475.1. Taxonomy (GTDB): domain Bacteria; phylum Actinomycetota; class Actinomycetes; order Mycobacteriales; family Mycobacteriaceae; genus Mycobacterium. The sequence goes on along the minus strand of CAMCWJ010000030.1, from coordinate 10,577 downwards.
TTACGGCGACCGTGCTGGTGGTGGTGTGACCGCTGGATCCGACGAGGCCGAAAGTGAGTAAGTTGACCAGTCCCAGAAGTCCGTGGATGTGGAATCCGCTGCCGGCGTCGCTGACCTCGACTCGGAACGAGTCGGTGGTGCCGGCGGCGGCCACCGCGGCATCGACGGTGACGGCGTAGCCGCCGCCGGGCCCCACCGTCACCGTTCCGTGCGCGGGTTCGGCGATGACGCGGTAGGTCAGGACATCGCTGTCGGGATCGGTGACGTTCAGCGTGCCGCTGACCTGCCGCCCGCTCTGTCCGATCTGAGTCGGATGCGGGGCGGGAGACTGATTGGCGAACAGTGTGGCCAGGCCACCGAGGAAACCGCCGGGTCCACCCGCGGCGGCGGCCGCGAACGGGGTTACGGGCGCGGTACGGGTCGGCGAGATCACCGCGGGCGTCCGGCCCAGCGATCGGGCAGGCGATCGGGCTTCCGTGCGGGCCGCCGATCGGGCCAGGATCCGGGCCGACGATCGGACCTCCGTCCGGGCCTGCCTGGCCCGGTGGCCCGGCGCGGAATCGGATCGGGCCGACGCCACCGGCGCGACGTGCGAGTCAGCGGGTTCGGCGTACGCGGTGGGAGTCCCGGCGATCGCGATCGCGGCACCGACACCCAGTGCCGCAGCAAGTGGCCCGAGACGTCCGATGAAGGATCCGGCACCCATGGCAGCTCCCGAAGTTTCCCATTCCGATTCGACCACGCCGCGACCACGGCGCGGTCCCGCGGTAGGGCAGCACTGACGAAATGCCCCGGCTTTGGGGACTTTCGGCGCATAGTGAACACACAACGGGACCGGTACGTCACTGGGCCGGTAAGGAGAATGCCATGTCGAAAATCACCGAGGTCTGCCTGGGAGTCGCCGTCGCCGGTGTCATCGCGGGCGCCGGATGCGCCGCGGGAACCGCCGTCGCCAATGCCGAGCCCAACGCTGCCGATTCCACCGCTTCGACGACCGCGGACGGCCCGGCCGGCCGCTCCGACACCGGACCGCGCACCCGCTCCCGTGGCACAGCGGCCAAGTCCGAGGCCGCCACACAAACGAAAAACGGCGATCGCCCGGGTGCGGCAGTCCGGACCCGACCGGTGGCCGGGATCGCCGCACCATCAGCGACCGAGTCTCGGCGGCCGGCCCTGACACCGACAGCGGTGCCGCCGGTGGCTGCCGCGCGAACCCAGCCGGTTCCGTCGGCGCTAACCGAGGCCGCACCGCAGACGCGTGCTCGCAGTGCCGCGGCCCAGCCGGTCGCAACGTCGGCCGCCCCGGCGTCCGCTCCCGTCGCGCCCGCACCGAACATCCCGGCGAACCCGGCGCCGGCACCTGTTGGGCTGCCGATCCCGGCTCTGCCGCCGTCGGCCCCCGCAAGCGCGGTGACTGTCAACGTGTCGCAGGTAAACAGCCGGAGCCGCAGCCGAGCAGCGAGCAGCGTTGCAGCTCAACTGGCAGACCCGCCACCGGTGTACGTGCTGTTGATCGGCGTCGACGGCGCAAACCTGAGCAAAATCCTGGGCGACCCCGCAAATGTCGGTTTCTTCGATCTGATGGACGAGAGTGTCACTGGCGCAACGAGTATCGTCGGCCACACCACTTTATCCGGGCCGTCCTGGTCCACCGTCATGACCGGGGCCTGGGACAACAAGACCGGCGTCATCAACAACATCTTCAATCCCAGGCCCTACGACTCCTGGCCCACAGTGGTCAACCTGCTCGAGTACACCGACTCGTCGATTGAGACTGCGGTGGTGGCGGATTGGCGCTACATCAACGACATGGCCGACGCCGGCGGTTACCCGGCGAACACCAACGAATTCATCGCGTTCGACACCAGTTGGGCCGACACCGACGGCCTCGTCGTGGACAGAACAATCGATCTGATCAGTAACGCCAGCGAGACGGAATCGGCCTTCATCTTCTCCTACCAGGTACAGATCGACGAAGCCGGCCACGAATTCGGCGGCGGGTCCCCCGAGTACAAGGCTGCGGTGACCAACGTCAGCGACAACATTGGGGAAATCATGATTGCCGTGGCGGCGCGCGAGTTGGCCACTGGCGAAGATTGGACCGTGCTCGTCACCACCGACCACGGTCACCAACAGTCGGTGGGTTTCGGCCACGGATTCCAATCACCCAATGAGACATCGTCTTTCGTGATCGCCGACATCGCCGGTGATAGCGCCAACGACGGCAAGCAGAACCTGGACTACTCGATGGCCGACATCACGCCGACGATTCTCGACCTGTTCGGTGTAGCTCAGCGATCAGATTTCGACGGCGCGCCCCTGCAGACAAAGACCTTGAGCATCGTTTCCCCCGTCGATCTGAAACAGGGACTAAACGACGCAATCGGCATGTATGGCTATCCCAACATCGGAACCAATGTCGCCCTCGGTGTTCGGACCGTGGTCGGTAGCGTCCCCTACTTCCTGGGCATCATCACCGACACGATCACCACACAGTTGCAGGCCATCGTCGAACAGGAGATCTTCCTCATCAGCGGCCTGGCCGGCGTGGCCGAGTTCATGGTTCAGGTCACTGGTGACGTGCTGGTGGCCGTGACACAGGCCGTGGCGCGCGCGGTCGGTTACCTGACCGGCGCGGGAACCATCCCACCGTCGGATGCCCCCCTCCCGGTGCCGCCGGCGAACTCGGTACTGCTGCCGGCCATCTCACTGGACTGACCTCTCGGAGTTACTTCGGCAGGATGCGTGACCTGGCCCCGCCACCGGCGACCTGGATGGTCTGGCCGCTGACCCATCCGGCGGCCGGCGACGCCAGCCAGAGGAATGCGTTGGCGATGTCCTGCGGGGTGCCGGCCCGCCCGGTGAGGTTCTTGGGGTGGGCGAGGGCGTGGCGCACCTGCTCGTCGAGGCCGACGTCGGCGTAGGCGTCGGTCAGCACCGTGCCGATGAGGACGGAGTTCACCCGCACCTGCTTGCCGAAGTAGTGCGCCACACTCAGCATCGCATGACTTAGCGCCGCCTTGGCGGCGGAATAGGCGAGGAACTCGAAGGCCGGCATCACCCCGACCATCGACCCGCAGTTCGTGACCGTGGCGTTGTCCGCCGCAAGTAGATGCGGCCGCGCTGCCGCTGTCATCCTCAGGGCAGCAACGCAGTTCAGTTTGTACGCCTCCACCATGTCCTCGACGGAGATGTCCAACGGATCGTCGTAGGGCCGTCCCCAGCCGACGTTGTTGACCAGCGTTGAGACAGCACCGAACGCCTCGACGGTCGCCGCGACCGTGCGTGCGATGTCGGCGTCGGCCGTCACGTCGCAACCGATGCCCAGCACCTCGCCTGCGGTCTCGCGACTCAGTCGCGCGGCAGTCTCGGCCGCCTTGTCGCCGTCGCGATCGGCGATCACCACTTTCGCGCCCGCACCGGAAAAGATGCGGGCGATCGCTTCGCCGATGTTCTGCGCGCCACCGGTGACGATGGCGACGTGGCCGTCCATCCGGAAGTCGGCGAAGGCGTCGAAGGTCATGGGTCTCCTGCGGTTCGGTGGTGTGGTGCCTACGCCATACTTCCCCAATGGGTACCTACGCGGTCACCGGATCCGCCTCAGGAATGGGCCGCGCGGTGGCGGTCAAACTTCGCGAAGACGGCCACACGGTCATCGGGGTCGACATCCGGGACGCGGACGTCGTCGCCGACCTCGCGACCCCCGCCGGCCGTCGCGGTGCCTCGGCAGACGTATTGGCGGCCTGCGGTGGAGTGCTCGACGGCGCGGTGATGGCCGCCGGCCTCGGTCCGACGAAGGGCGCCGAACGGCTCATCACCGAGGTGAACTACTTCGGGGTGGTGGAGTTACTCCAGGCGTGGCAGCCCGCATTGGCCGCGGCGAACCGCGCGAAAGTGGTTGCCTTCGCGAGTAACTCGACCACCACCGTGCCGGCGGTTCCGGGCCGGGCCATCCGCGCACTGCTGGCGGGCGACGCCGAGAAGGCACTGCGCCGCTACCGGCCGTTCGGGCGATACGCGCCGCCGATGGCCTATGCCGCCTCCAAGATCGCGGTCAGCCGGTGGGTCCGCCGACATGCGGTGACGTCCGCATGGGCGGGTGCCGGAATCCGGCTCAACGCCCTGGCGCCGGGCGCCATCATGACGCCGATGCTCGAGGAGCAGTTGTCCAATCCGGCCGATGCCAAAGTGATCCGGGACTTCCCGATCCCGATCGGTGGTTTCGGCGACACCGCGCAGCTGGCCGACTGGGTGATCTTCATGCTCTCGGAATCGGCCGACTTCCTCTGCGGTAGCGTCATTTTCGTCGACGGTGGCTCAGACGCCTACTTCCGTTCCGACGACTGGCCGCGCGCGGTGCCGGCGCGGGGATTGTTGTCCTATCTGCGACGAACCCGTCAGTTCACCTCGTTCGAGAGGACTCGATGATGATCCGTAAGGCCAGCGTGTTGGTGGCGACGGTGATCGCCCTCTGGTCAGCGCCGGCGTGCGCGGGCAGGGCGGACCCGCCGAAGACCGGGCCGCAGACAACCACCGTCGTTATCTCCTACAACGACCTGCTCGAGCAGAAGACCATCACGCGATCAGTCGAGTTGTCGGTCGGGGACACCCTTCAGGTCAGTCTCGGATCCAACGCTTCGACCGGTTACCAATGGGCACCGCAGATGCAGATCAGCGATCCTCAGGTGATCGGCCAGGCTGGGCACGAGGCCATCGCGGCGACCGGGTCCGCCCCGGGTGCGCCGGGCAGCGAGGTCTGGGCATTGCAGGCCCTCGCCCCCGGAGCCGCCACCGTCTCGACCACCTACGGCCGCCCTTGGCCGGGCGGCGAGAAGGGTGCCTGGACCTTCACCGCCCAGGTGCAGGTCAGGTGACATACCGCGAGTCACTCGCGTAACAGCAGTCACTGATTGCGTACTCTGGACCAGTGCGCATCTCCAACCGGATGAGGGCCGGCACCGTCGCGGCTTGGCTGCTGGCAGCCGGGCTCGGGGTGGCCGGGTGCAGCACCATCGTCGATGGTCTGGCAACCTGCCCGGGCTGCGTTAACGGCACCGAGCCGGACTTTCCCACGGCCCGGCCCACGGTGTCGCCTCCGACGACCATGCCCGCGCCGGAAACGCCGTCCGGCGCCGAGACCCTCGTCCCCAACGCCAGCGGCTACGTCTACATCGAAACCAAGTCGGGTAAGACCCGCTGCCAGATCTCTGCCGACAATGTCGGGTGCGAGTCCAACTTCGTCGACTCCCCCACCATCGACGGCGAACAGGCGACCGGCGTCGAGGTGTCCGCCAGCGGCAGCAATCGCTGGGTGGTGGGCAACCTCGGGGCGATGCCGACGACCACTCTCGGGTACGCCACCTACCTGGCGGTTGGTTGGACCATTGAGACCGACAGCAGCGGCACCCTGTTCACCAACGACGAGACCGGGCACGGCATGTTCGTCAGCGCCGAGCAGGTCGAATTCTTCTGAGCTGGCCTAGGCTTGGCCACCGTGGACTTCCGAATCTTCGTCGAGCCGCAACAGGGTGCAAGCTACGACAGCCAACTCGCTGTCGCCAAAGCCGCTGAGGCCGCAGGCTTTTCCGCTTTCTTCCGTTCAGATCACTACCTTGCGATGAGCGGGGATGGATTACCCGGACCCACCGACGCCTGGATCACGCTGGCCGGCATCGCCCGCGAGACCACCAGCATCCGGCTGGGCACCCTGGTGTCCTCGGCCACCTTTCGATACCCCGGCCCGCTGGCCATCTCGGTCGCCGAAGTAGACGCGATGAGCGGCGGTCGGGTCGAATTCGGTATCGGCGCAGGCTGGTTCGACGCCGAGCACCGGGCCTACGGCATCCCTTTCCCCGGCCTCGGCGAACGATTCGAGCGACTCGAGGAACAACTCGAGATCATCACCGGACTGTGGGCAACCCCCACGGGCGAGACTTTCGACTACACCGGAAGCCACTACAGCGTCGCGGACTCCCCCGCGCTGCCCAAGCCGGTGCAGCAGCCCCACCCGCCGATCATCATCGGCGGCGGCGGCCCGAAGCGCACACCGGCACTGGCAGCGCGCTTTGCCGCGGAATTCAACCTGGCATTCCCCACCCTGGAATTCGCCCAACTCCAATGCGGGCGGGTGCGCGCCGCCGTGGAACGCGTCGGCCGGGCAGCAGCCGACATCACCTACTCGGCGGCATTCGCGGTGTGCGCCGGCCGCACCGAAGCCGAGATCGCCCGGCGGGCGGCCGCGATCTCCCGTGAGGTCGATGAACTGCGAGCGAACACACCGCTGGTGGGCACCCCTGCCGAGATCGTCGATCGACTGGGGCCGTTCGCCGACGCCGGGATAGCGCGGGTTTACCTCCAACTGCTCGACATGGCCGACCTCGACCACCTGGAGTTGTTCGCGTCGAAGGTCCTGCCCCAGCTCGCAGGACCCGACTAGGATTCGGACCCGTGGCGCGACACGGTTCCCCCGATGATCCGGACGATTACCCCGAAGGCGAGCCCACGCAGTACGCCGGTTACGGCGGCGGCGAGGTTGCGCCCGATGCGCCGACGGGTCTAGCCCCGGCCGCACCGGATGCCCCGACGGGTCTGGCCCCGGCGGCACCGGATGCCCCGACGGGGCTCGCTCCGTCAGGTTGGGCATCGGGGGCGGCCGGTCATGCCGCCACCGAATCCGCCTCCGACGGCTCACCATCAGCGACCTACCGCGCGCTGGCGTGGTCGCAGGACGACGGCTCCACCGAGGAACCGGTTCCCTACACGGGGCCGCAGTACACCGGCGGGGATTACTCGGGCCAGCAATACACGGGGCCCCAATACACGGGGCCGCAATACACGGGGCCGCAAGCTGATTCGCGACCGACGGTCCGGCTCGAACCGGAGAACACCGACCCGCTGCTGGTGGCCCCGGTGCCCTGGTTCCGCAGGCCCCCGTTGCTCTTCGGTATTGCCGCGGCGGTGGCGGCGGTGGCCGTTGGCGGCCTCGCTATCAAGCTGACGAGTATCGACAGCACCCCAACCACAACCACCACCCGGGTGACCAAGCCCGGCGAATCCCCGATTGTGCCGGTGCCGCAGACGATTACGGTCACCGGCAGCAATGGCCAGCCGACCGTGTCGACGGTGACGCCGACCACGACCGTCCCGGCGACGACCACGAGCACGCCGGCCACGAGCACCACGACTACCGCTCCTACAACTACAACAACAACCACCACCACGCCGACCACGACAACCACTACGACCACAACGACCACGCCGACCACAACGACGACCACCCGCACGACGACCACGACGACAACCACCCAGCCCACAACGAGCTCGGTCGGCCCCCCGACGCCCCCGCCCACGACTGTCGAGCCTCCGACGACGGTCGTACCCCCCACAACAGTGGAGCCCCCGACAACGGTCGTTCCACCGCCGACCACGCAGGAGATCATCCCCGCCGAGCCGCCGCCGACGGTCAAGCCCGCGCCGGTCGAATAACCGGTTTCCCGACCGGTGTGGCACTAGGCACGGCGGGGATGCAACTATGGTGCAACGACACGCCTAAGTTACCGACGGGTAACAACTACTAAGTTACCTACCGGTAACTGACCTGGAGAGGGACGACGTGGAAACGCAGACTCTCATACGGCTGATCATCGGCCTGACCATGACCGCCATCGTCGTGGCCCTCGCCGCGAAACGCGTGCTGTGGTTGACCAAGCTCATCAGCTCGGGCCAACCGACCGCGGACGAACGCGGCCGCAAGAATCACCTCGGCGAGCGCCTCGCCAACCAGACCAAAGAGGTGTTCGGCCAAACCCGCCTACTGCTCTGGTCGGTGCCCGGAATAGCGCACCTGTTCACCATGTGGGGCTTCTTCGTCCTGGCGACGGTGTACCTCGAGGCCTACGGCGTGCTGTTCGACCCGAAGTTCCACATACCGGTGGTCGGCAAGTGGGCGGTCCTGGGCTTCCTGCAGGACTTCTTCGCCGTCGCGGTGCTGCTCGGCGTCATCACCTTCGCGATCATCCGGTTGCGGGCCGAACCCAAGGAACACGGCCGCTCGTCACGGTTCTACGGCTCCCACACCGGCGGAGCCTGGCTGATCCTGTTCATGATCTTCAACGTCATCTGGACCTACGGGTTGTTCCGCGGCGCAGCGGTCAACACCGGCAACTTCCCGTACGGCCCGTCGGCGTTCTTCTCGCACGGCGTGGCCAAGCTGCTCGCCCCGCTGGGCCTGCACGCCAACGAGATCATCGAGACCATCTCCCTGCTGCTGCACATCGGTGTGATGCTGGTGTTCCTGCTCATCGTGCTGCACTCCAAGCACCTGCACATCGGCCTGGCACCGCTGAACGTCACGTTCAAGCGGCTGCCCAACGCGCTGGGACCGCTGCTGCCGATGGAGTCCAAAGGCTCCTACATCAACTTCGAGGATCCGGCCGAGGACGCTGTGTTCGGCCGCGGCAAGATCGAGGACTTCACCTGGAAGGGCTACCTCGACCTCACCACCTGTACTGAGTGTGGCCGCTGCCAGTCGCAGTGCCCGGCCTGGAACACCGGAAAGCCGCTGTCCCCCAAGATCCTCATCATGGATCTGCGCGACCATCTGTTCGCCAAGGCGCCCTACATCTTCGGAACCAAGAACGGCCCGACAGACACCGAGGGCGGCCTCGAACTCAAGCACGACACCGAACACCATGTTCCGGAATCGGGCTTCGAGCGGGTGCCGGCGGAATCCCCGCTGCAGGCGACCCGCCCACTGGTGGGCGACGCCGCCTCGCTCGGTGTGATCGATCCCGACGTGCTGTGGTCCTGCACCACCTGCGGGGCGTGCGTGGAGCAGTGCCCGGTAGATATCGAACACATCGACCACATCGTTGACATGCGCCGGTACCAGGTGATGATGGAGTCAGAGTTTCCGACCGAACTCGGCGGGCTCTACAAGAACCTCGAGGCCAAGGGCAACCCGTGGGGCCAGAACGCCAAGGAGCGCCTCACCTGGATCGATGAAGTCAGCTTCGACGTTCCGGTCTACGGCAAGGACGTCGACTCCTTCGTCGGATTCGAGTATCTGTTCTGGGTGGGCTGCGCGGGCGCACTCGATGACCGCGCCAAGAAGACCACCAAAGCCGTTGCCGAACTGCTCGCGGCGGCCGGCGTCAAGTTCCTCGTACTCGGCGACGGGGAGACCTGCACCGGTGACTCGGCTCGGCGCTCGGGCAACGAATTCCTGTTCCAGCAGTTGGCATCTCAGAACGTCGAGACGATCAACGATCTGTTCGAAGGCGTCGAGCGGGTGGACCGCAAGGTCGTCGTCACCTGCCCGCACTGCCTGAACACGCTGGGCCGGGAGTACCCGCAGATCGGCGGAAACTACAGCGTCCTGCACCACACCCAGCTGCTCAACCGGTTGGTCCGGGACAAGAAGCTGGTGCCGGTCCAATCGGTCAACGGCTCAGGCGGATCCGCCGCCACGATCACCTATCACGACCCGTGCTACCTCGGCCGTCACAACAAGGTCTACGAGCCGCCGCGGGAACTGATCGGTGCGTCCGGTGCGACGCTCACCGAGATGCCGCGGCACGCCGAACGCGGGTTCTGCTGCGGCGCCGGCGGTGCGCGCATGTGGATGGAGGAACACCTCGGCAAGCGGGTGAACCACGAGCGCGTCGACGAGGCGCTCGCCCTCGATCCCGCGACGATCGCCACCGGCTGCCCGTTCTGCCGGGTGATGCTTTCCGACGGTGTCGGCGACCGGGGCAAGGCCGACGAAGTCGAAGTCGTCGATGTCGCCCAGTTGTTGCTCGGCTCGCTGGACCGTGACGCACTGGTACTGCCCACCAAGGGCACCGCGGCCGCGTTGGCCGCCGCTACTGCCCCGGCCGTCAAGCCGCCGGCTCCCAAGCCGGCACCCGAACTGGTCCCCGCCGCTGCGGCCCCGGCTGCGGCAGCCCCGGCTCCCGCCGCCCCGGCTCCCGCTCCCGCCGAGGCACCGGTCAAGGGACTCGGTATCGCCGGCGGAGCCAAACGACCCGGCGCCAAAAAGGCAGCGCCCGCGCAGGCAGCAGCACCCGCAGCACCGGAGGCAGCCGCAGCCCCGGAAGCGACGGCGGCTCCGACTGCCCCCGCGGCACCTGCTGTGGTCGAGGCACCCGCCAAGGGCCTGGGCATCGCGGCCGGCGCACGTCGGCCCGGCGCCAAGAAGGCCGCCGCGCCCGCCGCGGCACCCGAGGCAGCCGCGCCGGATGTGGTCGCCGAAGAGTCGAGTGCGTCAACCACGCCGGAAGCCCCGACTCAGGAGGCCCCGGCCCAGGCGACCGAGCAGCCCGAGGTCAAGGGTCTGGGTATGGCCAAGGGCGCGCGACCGCCAGGCAAGCGCACCTAGTTCCGGAAACCTAACCGATCTTGGTTAGCTGAATCGGGATCTCGGTGACCTGTCCGCCGGGGCACTCGCCGTTGGAGTCGGCGATGACCGTTCCGGAGAGGGTGTTGGCGTCCATCGAGTACCGGATGATGACGTCGGCGAAGCTGCCGTCACCGCAGATGACGCCGTCGGGCTTGGTCACGCTGTAGCTCCAGCGGCC
>CAMCWJ010000029.1 GCA_945882475.1 Bifidobacterium breve | reverse complement strand
CTGGCCGGGACGGTCCGCACGGCCAGCCGGGAAACCTGGCTGGAGATGGAAGACCTTGTCCGCGAAACGGTTTCGGGACTGCTCGCGCCGCTGCACGTCGAGCACACGCTGCATTACCATCGCGGCGTGCCGCCGGTTGTCAACGACGAGCGCTCCACGCAGATCATGACCCACGCGATCGAGGCCGTCGGGCCCGACGTGTTGGCCGAGGCCCGACAGTCCGGCGGCGGCGAGGACTTCTCCTGGTATCTGGAGGAGGTTCCCGGCGCGATGGCCCGCCTGGGCGTGTGGGGCGGTGTGGGCCCGCAACTGGATCTGCACCAGCCGAACTTTGACCTCGACGAGCGCGCCCTCGGCGTCGGGATCCGGGTGCTGGTGAACACCGTCGGGCAGTCCGCGGTCTTCGAGTGAAGCTGCTGGTGACCGGCGGAGCCGGCTACGTCGGCAGCGTGTGCGCGAAAGTCCTTCTGGAGAACGGCCATCGGGTCGTGGTCGTCGACGACCTGTCGACCGGCAACGCCGATGCGGTACCGCCCGGAGCGGAGTTCGTCGACGGCGACATGGTGACCGCCGCCCGCAATCTGCTCGGCGACGGCTCCTTCGACGGTGTTCTGCACTTCGCAGCCAAATCCCTTGTGGGCGAATCGGTTCAGTCTCCCGAGCTGTACTGGCACGCCAACGTCGTCAAGACGCTGGGCCTGTTGGAGGAGATCCGCGCGGCAGGCACGCCGCGACTGGTGTTCTCCTCGACCGCGGCGACCTACGGCGAACCGGAGATGGTTCCGATCACCGAGGACGCCCCCGCCCGGCCGACCAACGCCTACGGCGCCACCAAACTTGCCATCGACAACGCCGTCACCTCCTACGCCCATGCGCACGGCCTGGCGGCGACCAGCCTGCGCTACTTCAACGTCGCCGGCGCCTACGCCGGCCTAGGCGAACGGCACGCCGTCGAGACCCACCTGATTCCACTGGTGCTGGCGGTCGCGGCCGGGCAGCGCAGCGAGATCCTGGTCTACGGAACCGACTGGCCCACCCCCGACGGGACACCGATTCGCGATTACATCCACGTCCGCGATCTCGCCGAGGCGCATCTGCTGGCACTGCAGCATGCGCAGCCGGGGGCGCACCGGATCTACAACCTGGGCAGCGGCACCGGATTCAGCGTCCGGGAGGTGATCGACTGCTGCCGTCGGGTGACCGGAAGGCCGATCGCCGCCCGAGACGTCGCACGCCGGGCCGGCGATCCGGCGGTGCTGGTCGCCTCCAGCGCGCTCGCGGGCAGCGAGTTGGGATGGCGCCCGCGGCACACCAGCCTGGAGGAAATCGTCACCGACGCCTGGGAATTCACCCGGTCACGGTCGGGCTAGTCGGCCGGGCCGGGACCGATGTTGCGGGCCGGGCGGGTCCGGAGGTGGTGGACGTACTCCGCCGGGGCGCCGGCCACCTCCGCGGCGTCGGACATCACCCCGAGGTAGCGCGCCGACGGCAGACCGCCCTCCCAGGCATCCACGACGTACAGCCAGGCCAATACCGGTTCGGTTGTGGTGTCCGAAGATTCGCGATCGATTCGGCACCGGATCTTGCTGTGCAGGCCCAACTCCGAGCCCTCCCAGCGATCCATGTTGTCCTCGTCGGCGCTCGTCACGTCGTAGAGCACCACGAAGACCCGCGACGCGACGTCCTCGACCAGGGTGGCCAGCGCGCCCTCCCAGCCGAGATCCTCGCCGGCAAACGTCAGCCGCCACCCGTACAGCCAGCCGGTGCCGGCCATCGGAGAGTGCGGTGCCCGCTGGAGCATCTGCTCGGGATCCATGTTCGACCCGTAGGCGGCGTAAAGCGGCACGGTGGAAAGACTAGTACGTTGAGGCCGTGACGACGCGGATCGTGATTATCGGGGGCGGGCCGGCCGGCTACGAGGCAGCACTGGTGGCGGCCGGGCAGGACGCCGAGGCCGCCGAGGTGACCGTCGTCGACACCGTCGGTATGGGCGGGGCCTGCGTGCTCTACGACTGCGTGCCGTCCAAGACGTTCATCGCCTCCACGGGAGTGCGCACCGAACTGCGCCGGGCCTCGGGCCTGGGTTTCGACATCAGCATCGACGACGCCAAAATCTCACTGCCCCAGATCAACAACCGGGTCAAGACGTTGGCCCTGTCCCAGTCGGCGGACATCGGCGCCCAGTTGCTCAGCGCGAAGGTCAACGTCGTCGCCGGCCGGGCGGAGTTCATCGACGACACCCCCGGGATGGCCCAGCACCGGGTCCGGGTCAGCGCGCCGGACGGCCAGGTCGGGGTCCTCAAGGCCGATGTGGTGCTGATCGCCACCGGTTCCAGCCCGCGGGTGCTGCCCGGCGCGGAACCCGACGGCGAGCGAATCCTCAACTGGCGTCAGGTCTATGACCTCACCGAGCTGCCCGAGCATCTGGTGATCGTCGGTTCCGGTGTCACCGGGGCGGAGTTCTGCAACGCCTACACAGAACTCGGGGTGACCGTCACCGTGGTGGCAAGCCGCGATCAGATCCTGCCGCACGAGGACTCCGACGCCGCCGCGGTGCTCGAGGAGGTGTTCGCCGAGCGCGGCGTCACCCTGGTGAAGAACGCCCGGGCCGATTCGGTGGTCCGGGCCGGGGACGGGGTCCGGGTGACGATGGCCGACGGCCGCGTCGTCGAGGGCAGCCACGCCCTGATGACCGTGGGTTCGGTGCCCAACACCGCGGGTCTGGGCCTGGAGCGGGTCGGCATCGAACTCGGCCCCGGCGGTCACATCCCGGTGGACCGGGTGTCGCGCACCACCGCGTCGGGCATCTACGCGGCCGGCGACTGCACCGGGCTGCTGCCGCTGGCCTCGGTTGCCGCCATGCAGGGCCGCATCGCGATGTACCACGCACTGGGCGAAGGGGTTTCCCCGATCCGGCTGCGCACGGTGGCCTCGGCCACCTTCACCCGCCCGGAGATCGCCGCCGTCGGGGTGCCGCAACGGGCGATCGACGACGGAACGGTGCCCGCCCGCACGATCGTCATGCCGTTGACCACCAACGCCCGGGCCAAGATGTCACTTTTGCGGCGCGGCTTCATCAAGATCTTCTGCCGGCCGGCCACCGGCGTGGTGATCGGCGGCGTGGTGGTCGCCCCGATCGCCTCGGAGTTGATCCTGCCGATCGCGCTGGCGGTGCAGAATCAGATCTCCGTCACCGATCTTGCGCATACCCTGTCGGTGTACCCGTCGCTGTCCGGTTCCATCGTCGAGGCGGCCCGGCGGCTGATGGCCCACGACGATCTCGACTAGTTCCAGGAGTGGCAGTGAGCGATCCGATCCTCCGGCCGGGCAGCGGCCAGACCTTCCTCGGCTCGTCCCAGCGCGCGGAAGCCTGGGAGCGCCTGGGCGCCGAGCAGTTCGACGTCGTGGTGATCGGCGGCGGTGTGGTGGGTGCCGGTGCGGCCCTCGACGCGGCCACCCGCGGCCTGAGCGTCGCACTGGTCGAGGCCCGCGATTTCGCCTCGGGCACCTCCAGTCGCAGTTCCAAGATGTTCCACGGCGGCCTGCGCTACCTCGAGCAACTGGAGTTCGGCCTGGTGCGCGAGGCTCTGCACGAGCGTGAACTCTCCCTGACCACGCTGGCCCCGCACCTGGTCAAGCCGCTGCCGTTCCTGTTCCCGCTGACCAAGCGAGTTTGGGAGCGCCCCTATATCGCCGCCGGCATCTTCCTCTACGACCAGCTCGGTGGCGCGAAATCCGTTCCGGCCCAACGTCATCTCACCCGATCGGGTGCGCTGCGGTTGGCCCCCGGCCTGAAGCGCGATTCGATGATCGGCGGCATCCGCTACTACGACACCGTGGTCGACGACGCCCGCCACACGATGATGGTGGCCCGCACCGCGGCGCACTACGGGGCGGTGGTGCGGACCTCGACGCAGGTGGTCGGCATGCTGACCGAGGGCGACCGGGTGGTCGGCGTCTCGGTGCGGGATTCGGAGAACGGCGCCGTCACCGAGGTTCGCGGACACGTCGTCATCAACGCCACCGGGGTGTGGACCGACGAGATCCAGGCGCTGTCCCGTCAGCGCGGCCGGTTCCGGGTGCGGGCGTCCAAGGGTGTGCACATCGTGGTCCCGCGGGACCGCATCGTCAGCGAGGTGGCGATCATCCTGCGCACCGAGAAGTCGGTGCTGTTCATCATCCCGTGGGGCACGCACTGGATCATCGGCACCACCGACACCGACTGGAACCTTGACCTGGCCCACCCGGCCGCCACCAAGGCCGACATCGACTACATCCTCGGCCACGTCAACACCGTGCTGGCCACTCCGCTCACCCACGACGACATCGACGGGGTCTACGCGGGCCTGCGTCCACTGCTGGCCGGCGAGAACGAGGAGACCTCGAAGCTGTCCCGGGAGCACGCGGTCGCCTCGCCGACGCCCGGGTTGGTCGCCATTGCCGGCGGTAAATACACCACCTATCGGGTGATGGGCGCCGACGCCGTGGACGCGGCTGCCGAGTTCGTGCCCGCCCGGGTGGCGCCCTCGATCACCGAGAAGGTGCCCCTGCTCGGTGCTGACGGGTACTTCGCGCTGATCAACCAGACCGACAGCGTCGGCGAGCAGTACGGCCTGCATCCCTACCGGGTGCGCCATCTGCTGGACCGCTACGGCTCGCTGATCGGCGAGGTGCTCGGCATGGCGGCCGGCCGGCCGGAGTTGCTCGAACCCATCGCCGAGGCACCGGTCTACCTTCGGGTCGAGGCGGTTTACGCGGCTGCCGCCGAGGGCGCCCTGCATCTGGAGGACATCCTGGCCCGGCGGATGCGGATCTCCATCGAGTACCCGCACCGCGGCGTCGACTGCGCCCGGGAGGTCGCCGAAGTCGTCGCTCCGATCCTGGGCTGGAGCCCGGCCGACGTGGACCGCGAAGTGGCCACCTACCTCGCCCGGGTGGAGGCCGAGGTGCTCTCCCAGACCCGGCCCGACGATGCCTCAGCGGACGCGTTGCGGGTGGCGGCGCCGGAGGCGCGCGCGGAGATCCTCGAACCCGTGCCCTTGACGTGAGAAGGGCGCCGCTGCCGGCTCGCGACGGGATCGGCCCGGCTCGGTTGCGGCTCCACGGCGGTAACGTGGCCGACGAGTTCGGCCGCAGGTTCGGCCCGGCCGCCAGAGCCAAGGTGATCGCCGGCGAGGTGTTCACCGCCGAAGGTGTTGCGGTTGATGCGGCGACGGTGCTGGCCGAGGGAAAACACGTCTTTCTCTACCGCGATCTGCCGCACGAGGTGGACGTTCCGTTCGACCTGCCGGTGCTGCATCGTGACGACGACATCGTCGTGGTCGACAAGCCACACTTCCTGGCGACCATGCCGCGCGGCTCGCACGTGGCCCAGACCGCGCTGGTGCGGCTGCGCCGCGAGCTTGATCTGCCCGAACTGAGTCCGGCGCACCGGCTGGACCGGCTGACCGCCGGGGTGCTGCTGTTCACGGTTCGCCGCGAGGTGCGCGGCGCGTACCAGAGCATGTTTTCGCGCGGCGAGGTGGCGAAGGTCTATCTGGCGCGCTCTGGTGCGCAGCCGGGTCTGGTTGTCCCGCAGGTTGTTTCCAACCGGATCGTGAAGCATCGCGGGGTGTTGCAGGCGCGGATCGAACCGGGGGAACCGAACGCCGAGACGCTCGTCGAGCCACTGGGTTCGGGCCGGTACCGGCTCACCCCCCGTACCGGGCGCACGCACCAGTTGCGGGTGCACATTGCGTTGCTTGGGGTGCCGATCGACAATGACCCGCTGTACCCGGTAGTCCTTGCCGTCGAACCGGATGACTTCACCGCGCCGCTGCAACTGGTGGCGCAACGGCTGGCATTCGTTGACCCGCTGAGCGGCGCACATCGGTGCTTCGTAAGCTCGCGGGCATGATCGAAACCCGGCGGCTGCGGATCGAAGGCCTCAACACCTCGGTCCTCGTCGGCGGTTCGGGCCGCCCCGGAGAGGCCGTGGTGTTCGTGCACGGCAACCCCGATTCGGGTTCGGACTGGATGCCGCTGATGACTCGGGTGGCCCCGTTCGCGACCGTCATCGCCCCGGATCTGCCGGGTTTCGGTGCCGCGGCTCCGCGGCCGGACGGCGATTACACGATCTACCGCTACGCCCGCTTCCTGCAGGGGGTCATCGAAGAACTGGGCATCAGCCGCGTACACGTGGTGGGCCACGACTTCGGCGGCCCCTTCGCCGCGGCGTGGGCCGCCGACCACCCCGGCGCCGTGGCCAGCGTGACGTTCATCAATACCGGGGTATTCAAGGACTACCGCTGGCACCGGATGGCCCGGATCTGGCGCACCCCGATACTCGGCGAGCTGTCCATGCGGGCGGTCAACCCGCGAGTGGTGACCGCGGCACTGGCCCGGGAGAACCCGGGGTTGTCGAGTGCGTGGGTGCGCACCATCGTCGGGCACCTGCTGCCGGCGAAGACCCGCCGGGCCGTCCTGCGGCTGTACCGGTCCACCCGGCCGGGCGACATGGACCAGTTGGTGGCCCGGTTGCGCCAGCACGATCACGATGCACTGGTGCTCTTCGGCGACCGTGACGCCTACATCCCGGTGCAGCAGGCCCGCCGGCAGATCGAGTCGTTCCCGCGGGCGGATATCCGGATCCTGCCGGGCCTGGGCCACTGGTGCTGGCTGGAGGACACCGACCGGGTGGCCGCGGAGTTGCTGCCGGTACTGCGACACCGGCTGGGTTAGGGCCTTCGGCCCCTACCTGAGCGGCCCCGCCGGCGAGCAGGGTTCGATCATGGACGACGATCACGAACTCATCCTGGTCGCGGCGTACGAGGATCTGGAGTCCGCGCGCGCCGACCTGCGCCAGATCAACCGGCGGATCAAACACGGGCTGGAGTTGCGCGGTGCCGCGCTGGTCAGCAAGGACGCTGATGGCCACCCCGAGGTGGTCGAGGCCGCCAACCGGCACGGCCGGATGGGCATCGGAATGGGTGCGGGGGTGGGTCTGCTCTTCGGCATGTTCGCCCCGCCGCTGGGGTTGGCCATGGTGGTCGGCGCGGCCGCCGGGGGACTGGTCGCCTCCTTCGCCGAACACGAATTGCGAAGCGGCCTGCGCCATGAGGTCGGTGCGGCGTTGGAGGCCGGTACCGCGGTGATCATCGCGGTCGTCTATCCCAACGGCCGGGCGCCGATGGAGTCGACGATCTCCAATGCGGCGTCGGTGACCGAACTGCGGATGGACCGCTCGACGATCAATAGCCTCGAGGCCGCCGTCGAGGAGGCGATGTCACAGCTGCACCGCAGGACCGTCATCGCTGGCACGACGGACACCAGTACGTGACCCGCTCGCCGGTCACATCGGATGCCTCGGCGTGCGCCACCCGGCTGCCACAGCGGCGGCAGGGTTGGCCTCTGCGGCCGTAGACCCACAGTTCCTGGCCGGTTCGGGTGTTGCCGGTGGTGGTTCGGTGCCGGCGGGAGCGGTTGGCCCACAACATGTCCCGGGCCCGGATCGCCGTCCGCAGGGGGTCGGTGAGACTGCTGACCGGGCTGGTGGGACGTCGGCCGAACACGAAACACAGTTCGTTGCAGTACACATTGCCGATCCCGGCCATCACCCGCTGGTCCAACAGGGCCGCGGCGATCGGGCGATCCGGGTCGGCCGCGAGACGGGTGGCGGCCTGCTGTGCGTCCCAGTCGTCGCCGAGCAGATCCGGGCCGAGGTGGGCGACAGCCTCCTGGTCGTGGTCGCGGTCGAGGATCTCCAGCACGCCCAGGTCGATACCCGCGGCGGCGATGTCGTTGTTTTCCAACAGGATTCGGGTCGTGTGGCGCTGTGGCGTCCCGGGCCGCATCATCCGCCAGCTGCCATCCATCATGAGATGTGAATGAATACTCGCGGGGCCGACCCGGATGAACAGATGCTTTCCCCGGCTGATCACCACGTCGACGGTGTGGCCGCTCAGGTCGACGGTCGCATACCGCGGAACCCGAATATCGCAGCGGGTCAGCGTCCGGCCGACCAGCGCCTCGCGCAGGGCCGCGGCGGTTCGAAAGACGGTGTCACCCTCGGGCATTACCTGAGCCTCAGCCCCTTCGGCGTGCGTGCGAAGCCCGCCGCCTGCAGTGCGTCGACGGCCTCCTGCAGTTCCGGGTGGGTCGCGGCCTCCAGCACAGCCACCCCGTCGATCCGCTCGACCACGATGCCGCCGATCCGGCCGGTGCCCACCAGTTCCGCCAGCGCAGCGGCCCCGGCCTGTTGAGCAAGCGGATCGGCACTGAAGGTGAGCAGCGATCGGCCGCCGCGCTCGGAGTACCAGACCAGATCGCCGTCGACCAGCACCACTAGGGCACCGGCCTTGCGGCCGGGACGGTGGCCGCTCTCGGCGCGCGCCGGCCAGGCCAGCGTCGCGCCATACGGGTTGGCCGGATCGGCCGCGGCCAGCACCACCGCGCGGTAGTCGGCGGTGCCCGAATCGTCGTCGGCGAAACTCCGCAGCCGGTCCACGGTCGAGGCCAGGGCGAACTGTGCACCGCCGAGGGACTCGACGAAGTATCCGCGTTGACAGCGGCCGGCCTCCTCGAATGCCCGGAGGACCTTGTAGAGCGCTGCGAAGCCGCCCGGCAGGCCCTCGGCGGTGACGGCGGCCTTGGTCAACACGCCGTAGCGGCTCAGCAGCAACTCCGCCCGCAGGTGCGCCCGCAGGGTGCCGTCGGGTTCGGCGGCCGGCAGTGCCGACCAACGCCCCGCGACGACCGGGTCCAGTGTGCGGGTCTGCGGATGGGCGACCGAATAACGACTCAGCCGCGGCGCGCGGCGGTGCCGGTGGGCCGGTGCCGCGGGGCGACGGGTGCCGGGGCCGCGGCCACCGGTGAGCAGCGCGCGAATCGGCGCGAAAGTGTCACCGGTTACCCAACCGGCCCAGATCAGTTCCCACAGTGCGGCTTTCACGGCGTCCTCGGTCGCACCGCCTGCGATCTGGCGGAAGAAGTAGGCGCCGCGAATGTCGCCGGGTCGGCCGAGGACATCGAGGATCCCCCGGTGGACGTCGGTGAGGTCGATCCCGGCGGGCTCGGCCAGGGTCAGCGGTGCGGTCTCGCCGTGGTGGAAGGCCACCCAGCCGTCGCTGCCCGAGATGGACCCCGCGCCGGACCACAGCACCTCGCCGGAGGCCAGCAGCTCGTCGAGCAGTGCGGGCCGGTAGTCGCGCACCCGGGAGGCGAACACCAACTGCTCGACCGCCGACGCCGGGATCGGAACCCCGGCGAGTTGGTCGATCACCGCCAGCAGAGCATCGGGCCCGGAACCGGCCGCGCCGTCTACCTGCTGCCAGGCCGGCAGGAAGCGGCCGTAGGCGCGGGTGCTCACCGGCTCGACCTGGGCCCGCAACGCCGCCAGTGAGCGTCGGCGCAGGATTCGCAGTACGCCGGCGTCGCACCACTGGTCGCCGGTCGGATCCGAGGCTTCCGCGTCGATGAATTCGCCGCGAACGAGCTTGCCGTCCAGGGCCATTCGGCCAAGCCAGTCGGCGGCCACCCGGTTGCCCAGCCCGAACCGGGCGGCAGCGGCGGCCGTGGTGAACGGGCCGCGGGTCCGGGCGTAGCGGCTCAGCAGTTCCCCGAGGGGGTCGGCCACCGATTCGGTGAATCCGGCCGGAACCCCGACCGGAACGGCCACCCCCAGCGCGTCGCGCAACCTGCCGATGTCCTCGACGGCCACCCACCACTGCAGCCCGGCATAGGAGACCGGCAGCGCACGCTTGGCGGCGTGCAGGCCGTCCAGCCAGGCGCCGACGTCGGATGCGATGCACCGCTGCGCGATTTCGGCTTCGGTGAGCGGCCCGAGCAGTCGCAGCAGGTCGGCCACGCCCTCGGCATCGCGGGCCAGGCGGTCCTGCGCCAGATGCTGAAGCTGGTGCCCCGTCGCGGCGACGACGTCGGCGTCGAGCAGTTCGCGCAACTCCACCCGGCCCAGCAGTTCGGCTAGCAGTGCGGTGTCCAGTGACAGCGCGGCCGCGCGACGTTCGGCCAGTGGGCTGTCGCCCTCGTACATGAACGCCCCGACGTACCCGAACAGCAGCGAGGCGGCGAACGGTGACGGTGTCGGCGTCTCGACCTCCAGCATCCGGACGCTGCGCTGCTCGATCCGCGACATCAGCCGGGTCAGGGCAGGTACGTCGTAGACGTCCTGCAGGCACTCGCGCACCGTCTCGAGGACGATCGGGAAGTCGGGGTACTTCCTTGCCACATCGAGTAATTGAGCCGCGCGCTGGCGCTGATGCCACAGCGGGGATCGCTTCCCGGGATCTCGGCGGGGCAGCAGCAGGGCCCGGGCCGCGCATTCCCGGAACCGGGAGGCGAACAGTGCCGACCCGCCCACCTCGGCGGTGATGAGTGGCTCGATCTCCTCGGCGTCGAAGACGAACAACTCCGCACCCGGCGGGGTGTCGTCGGTATCGGGCAGTCGCACCACGATGCCGTTGTCGGATGCGGTCGGCTTCTCGTCGATGCCGTATCGCTGCTGCAGCCGTCGGGCGACCGCCAGGGCCAGCGGCCCGTGCACCTTCAGCCCGTACGGCGAGTGCAGGATCACCCGCCAGTCACCCAGTTCATCTCGGAACCGCTCCACCAGCAGGGTGGTGTCGCTGGGCACCGTGGTGGTGGCCGTCCGCTGATCGTCGATCAGCCGCCACAGGTTGTCGCACGCGAATGTGTCGAAACCTATTTCAGCGCAGCGTGTTTGGAATGCTGCGCGATCGAGGTCGGCGAGCTCGCCGGTGAACCGCCCGATCGCCTCGCCGAGTTCGGCGGGTCGGCCGACGCCGTCGCCGCGCCAGAACGGCAGCCGGGCCGGCTGGCCCGGCGCCGGGATGACCAGAACCCGGTCATGGGTGATTTCGGTGATACGCCAGCTCGTCGCGCCGAGTGCGATGACGTCTCCGGGTCGGGATTCGTAGACCATCTCCTCGTCGAGTTCGCCTACCCGCGAGGGCTTTTCGGTCGCCAGATACACCGCGAACATGCCACGGTCGGGGATCGCGCCGCCGGAGGTGACGGCAAGCCGTTGCGCGCCGGGGCGGCCGGTCAGGGTGCCGGTGTCGCGGTCATAGACCAGCCTGGGTCGCAATTCGGCGAAGTCGGTTGACGGGTACTTGCCGGACAGCAGGTCCAGGGTGGCTTCGAAGGCACTGCGCGGCAGGGTCGCGAACGGCGCGCTGCGCCGGACGGTGTCGAACCACTCGTCGGCGCTCACCGGCTCGGTCGCGCAGGCCGCCACGGTGTGTTGGGCCAGGATGTCGAGTGGATTGGTCGGCACCCGCATCGCCTCGATCTGGGCGCTCAGCATGCGCTGCGCGGTGACCGCACAGCTGATCAGGTCGGTCCGATGCTTGGGTAGCAGCACCCCCCGGGAGATCTCGCCGACTTGATGTCCGGCCCGGCCGACCCGTTGCAGACCACTGGCCACCGACGGCGGCGCCTCGACCTGGATGACGAGATCGACTGCGCCCATGTCGATCCCGAGTTCCAGGCTCGAGGTGGCCACGACGGCTTTGAGTCGTCCGGTCTTGAGTTCGTCTTCAACCTGGGCGCGCTGTTCCTTGGATACCGACCCGTGGTGGGCACGGGCCAGTGGCTCGCCGAGTTCGTCGGCGCGTTCGGCACCGATCTCGTTGATCCGGGCCGTCAGCTTCTCGGCCAGCCGCCGTGAGTTCGCGAACACGATGGTCGACGAGTGTGCCTCGATCAGGTCGACGATGCGGTTCTCGACGTCTTCCCAGATGCTGTTGTTCTCGAGGTTGGCCATGTCTGGCACCGGTACCTGGACGGTGAGGTCGAAGATCTTGTCCGACGGCGGGGCGACGATTTTTGCGGGTCTTCCGCCGGTGAGGAAACGGGCCACCTCCTCGGCGGGACGCACGGTGGCGGAGAGTCCGATGCGCTGGGCGGGGGAGGCTAGCAGCGTATCCAGGCGTTCCAGCGAAAGGGCAAGGTGCGCACCGCGTTTGGTGGCGGCCACCGCGTGCACCTCGTCGATGATCACGCACTGCACCCCGGCCAGGGTGTCGCGGGCTGCGGAGGTGAGCATCAGGAACAGCGATTCCGGGGTGGTGATGAGGATGTCCGGCGGGGTCTTGAGGAGATCACGGCGCTGGGCGGGTGTGGTGTCTCCGGAACGGACGCCGACCCGGATCGGTGCGGCTGGCGTGCCGTTCTGTTCAGCGATGCGGCTGATGCCGACCAATGGCGTTCGCAGGTTGCGCTCCACGTCGATCGCCAGCGCTTTCAGCGGCGAGATGTAGAGCACCCGTGTTCCGGAGCCGGGTTCATGGGCCAGTCGGTCGATCGCCCACAGAAAGGCCGCCAGGGTCTTGCCCGATCCGGTGGGCGCGATCACCAGTGCGTGGTCGCCTCCGGCGATCGCGGCCCAGGCTTGCTCCTGGGCCGGGGTCGGTGCGGTGAAGGTGCCGGTGAACCATTCCCGGGTCGCGGGTGCGAAGCGGGCCAGCGGATCGGGTGTCACCCGGTCAGTCCAGGATCTCGGCGAAATCCACCCAGAGGTGCAGCGGTCCCCGGAACACCTGGTTGCGTCGGTACAGCGGCGGGTCGACGACAAGTCTCGGATTGCGGACCCGGCGGAGGAACACCTCCATCGCGGCGTCGACTTCAAGGCGTGCCAACGGGCCGCCGAAACAGACATGGATCCCGCTGCCCCAGCCGAGATGTTCGCGGTTTTCGCGGTTGAGGTCGAACCGGTCCGGGTCGGGGAAGCGGCGCGGATCGCGGTTGGCCGCGCCGTACATCAAGTGGACCGCCGATCCGGCCTTGATGGTCGTCCCCGCGATCTCGATGTCCGTGGTGGCACTGAAGGATGGGAAGAACTGCACCGCCGACTGCAGGCGCTGAACCTCTTCGATCATCCGCGGGATCAATTCGGGGTTGCCCGCCAACAGATCCCACGAGCCGGGGTTGCGCAGCAGTGTCAGCACGCAGTGGCTCATCGTGTTGACCGTCGAGTCGTGGCCGGCGAACAGCAGGAGCATCGCATTGGGAACGGCTTCGTCGACCGACATCGGGCCGTCCGGACCGTCGGTGTCATGCAGGACCGCCGAGATCAACCCAGGGCCGGGTTCGCGGGCGTACCCCTCGGCCAGTTCGGTTATATAGGCGTTGAGTTTCGCGACGCCGTTGGCAGCCTCTGCCGTTCTCGCGCGGCCTTCCTCGGTGTGGGCTTCCGGGCCGATGTCGGCGCCCTGCATGAAGTCGAAGATCCAGGGGTGGAACGTCGGTATGTCGGCCAGCGGCACGCCGAGGACTCGGCAGATCACCGACACCGGGATCGGGTATGCGAAATCTTCGACCACATCCATGCGGGTGCCGCCGCGAGCTTTGACCGCATCGAGCAGATCATTGGCCAATTCCACGACATACGACTCCATGCCGGCAATCAGGTCGGGAGTGTGCGGCGGGCCGAAGTGCCGCATGAACTGGCGGCGCATCCGATCGTGGATGGCGGGATCGGTGCCGATGAAGCTGCCGGCTTCGGCCTCGGTGTCGGTCTCCGGCTTCTCGCCGAAGAGTCCGGCCGGGCTGCGGGTGGCGTCGGAGCTGATCCGCGGGTCGTGCGTCAACGCGATCACCTCGTCGTAGCCCGTGACGACGTAGGTCTTCTCGGAGACCTTGGCCACCGGCGTCTGGCGTAGTTCCTCGAAGAAGGGATACGGGTCCGGGCGGTTCGCGAACTTCATCGCCTCGGCCCAGGCAGTTGCTGCGTCCATGGGTTCTCCCTGCTACTGATGACCGCGGGGCCGGAATTCGGCATGGCGGTCGGTCGGGTCGTGTCCGGTGAGCACCACGTCGGGGTTCCCGGAAGGCTCTCGCGGGTCGGGGAATCGGGCGGGCATGACCTCATTGTTGGTCGGGCGGTCGAACCCGGGCGGCGGGGGCGGGAAGGGCGCGGAGCGCTCGATCAGATCGGCGTAGTAGGGCAGCCACTTGCCGTGGTTGAAGGTGACCGCCCCGACGATGCGGCCGTTCTTCCCGTATGCCGCCGCGAACCGCCGATCGTCCGGCGACCCCTGGGTGAAGACGATCTCGTCGCCGAACGAGCACACCCCGACGCTTTTGATGTTCACCCCGAACTGGCCGGACCAGAACGACGGCAGCGGCAGGTGCGGGCGGCGGCCCACCTCCAGGTTGAGCATGTTGTTGGCGGCGACTTCGGCGCCGAGAACCGCGTTGTCCCAATGCTCCAGGGCCAGGAACTCGTAGCCGTACAGCACATGCGGAGCGCGGGCCACGTCACCGGCGACGAAGATGTGGTCGGTCACCACACCGTTGATGTCGAAGGCGCGGCAGCCGGCATCGCAGCCGACGCCCCACTGGCCGGCCGCCAGACCGGCGCCGTCGAGCCATTCCACGTTGCGGATCGAGCCCAGCGACGGGATCACCACGTCGACGTCGAGCACGGTGCCGTCGGTCAGCGTCGCGGATCGGACGTGACCGGCGCCGTCCCCGTGCAGGTTCTTGACCGACACCCCGGTGCGCAGGTCCACCCCGGCGTCGCGCATCATCTGCGCGGCGATCTCGCTGATCACCCCACCGAGTGCCCCCTTCAGTGGGCCGCTGCCGCGTTCGATCACCGTCACCGCCAGGTCCAGATCGCGACACACCGAGGCGATCTCGGAGCCCACGAAGCCGGAACCGATGATGAGCACCCGGCGCGGCCGCGCCTTCAGTGCCGCGGAGAGTCCGGTGGCATCCTCCACGGTGCGGACGGTGAACACGCCCTGTAGCGCCGCTTCCTCCGGATTCGCCCATGGCCGCGCCCGGGTTCCGGTGGCGATCAGCAACCGGTCGTAACCGACCTCCTCGCCATTGCCCAGCTTCACCACATGGTTGACCCGGTCGAGGCTCACGGCGGCCACGCCGAGCTTCCAATCCGCGTCGACCGGGCGCAGCCGGGGCAGCTTGGTGTGGTCGGCCGGCACCCAGCCCTTGAGCACCTGCTTGGACAGCGGCGGCCGGTCGTAGGGTTCGTGCGGTTCGTCGCCGATGATCGTCAGCGAGCCTTCGAAACCCTTCTCGCGCAGTGCTTCGGCTGCGCGCAGACCGGCCAGTGAGGCTCCGACAATGACGATGCGACCTTCGGCCCGGAACTTCCTGACGACCTCATCAAGGGAGTAGGTCCCTGGGAGTCCGGGATTCATAGGGTGTCCCGATCGGCCGGGGGATCCAGTTCCAGAATGATCGCCTGCACCGGGCAGGATGCCACTGCGCGCAGCACCTGACGGCGTTGCGACTCGTCCGGGTTGGGGTCGTAGGCGAGGGCCTCCTCGCCGACGAGTTGGAGAACCTCCGGAGCCAGCGGAACACATTGGGCGTACCCCTGGCATTTGTTCAGATCGACGACCATGCGCATACCTGCGAGCCTAGTGAACGCGAGCAGCCATAATCAGGCCCATGGCCGACAATTCCGCTGCAGTCCACCCGTTCCGGATCTCCGTACCCGACGCCGACCTCGCCGATCTTCGGGAGCGCCTG
>CAMCWJ010000028.1 GCA_945882475.1 Bifidobacterium breve | reverse complement strand
GCACTGGTGGTGGATTCGGTTGCGACGGATGTTCCGCCGCCGACACCGGCTGCCTCCCTGACGAACACCTACGGGAAGATCCTCGAGGTGGCCGGCCAGCCCGTCGTCCTGGCCCAGCAGATGCGTGAACCGCAACTGGTCCTCAATGGCCAGGACGGTCGGTTCGCGGGCTCCGGCGGAGTCAACCGACTGATGGGTGGCTACACCGTCGACGGCACGGGACTGACGTTCTCCCAGGTGGCGTCGACGATGATGGCCGGTGCGCCCGAGGCGATGCAGCAGGAGCAGGCAATTGTCGCGGCGCTGGGCGCAGTGCGCGGGTTCAGCATTGCCGGCGATCAGCTGACTTTGTTCGACGAACCCGGCAAACCGGTGCTCCGTGCCGTTGCCGTCGCGTTGCGGTAGGTCACGGTGAAGATCGAGGGATCGGTGGCGGTGGTCACCGGAGCGGGTTCGGGCATCGGCAGATCCATCGCGGCGGCGCTGGCGTCAGCGGGCGCCTCAGTGGTGGTCGGTGACATCAACGCGGCGTCGGCCGCCGAGACCGCGGCGATCATCGGTGGGGTAGCGGTGGCCGCCGATGCCGCGAGCGCGGACGGCATCGCGGCACTGCTCGACACCGCCCGCCGGGAGTTCGGCCCCGTGGACATCTACGTCGCCAATGCCGGCATCGTCGGCCAGCCCGGCCTCGGCGACGACGAAGCCGCCTGGGACCAGATCATCGACGTCAACGTGCGCGCCCACATCCGCGCTGCCAAAGCTGTTGTGCCGGAATGGCTTGAGCGCGGTAGCGGTCACTTCGTCACCGTCGCCTCGGCCGCCGGACTGCTGACCCAGCTCGGTGCGGCGCCCTACAGCGTCACCAAGCACGCCGCCGTCGGATTCGCTGAATGGTTGGCCATCACTTACGGGGACAACGGAATCGGTGTGAGCTGCGTGTGCCCGATGGGCGTCGATACTCCACTGTTGCGCGCGATGTCCGACTCGCCGGATGCGCAGACTCAGGTGGCCGGTGCCGCCGTCACCGGTGCGGGAGCCGTCATCAGCCCGGACGAGGTGGCCGAACTGGTGGTCCAGGCCATCATCGACGGAACGTTCCTGGTGCTGCCGCATCCAGTGGTGCTGACCATGTTCGGGCAGAAGGCCGCCGACCACGGCCGGTGGATCGCCGGGATGCGCCGCTACCAACGAAGCCTGCGCTAGGAGTTGGCCCCGGCGCGGCTACCTCACCTCAGGTGCCGGAGGCAGTTTCCGCGGCGGGATGATCGGCGGTGTCTGGTAGGGGTCGACCTCGCCGACCGGCACCAGGTCGCCCTTGCTTGGCTTCACCGGCTTCGGCGGCTGCGGCTTCGGCCCCCACGGGTAGATCGGGGTTCCATCGGCGGCGTAGCCGACGATGTTCGGATCGACGACCGGGCGCGGCTTGGGCTTCGGGCGGGGGATCGGCTTGACCGGACGCACCGGCTTGATCCCGCCGGTGCCGTGTGGAATGGCGCTCTGGGCCGGGTCCATCAGGCCCATATGCGGCCTACCCGCGTAGTTGGGGTCCGCGGAGGCCGTATCGGCGTATGACGTTCCCGCGCCGGCGACCGAGACGGAAAGCAGCGCGGCCAGCAAAGCGGAGTGGCCAACCCATCGTCGTGCCAATTCCATGTATACCACCGCTTTCTGCTGACTGGTGATGGCCACTTTACCTCATGGGCAAACTTGCCGCTAAGCCACCGAGCCGCCCGCCTTAGGCCGGAAATGTTTGTCGCGGAGCGCGCAGGTGGCCTTCTCGGCGTCCGCATTTTGGTATGTTTCGCGCAACATTGTGTGGGGGTGTTTGATGAACCGGCTACGTGTCCACGATCGGGCCACTTTGTGGTGCGCAGCTGCCAGCGTGGTTGTTGTCGGTGCGGGTCTTGTGTCGGCGCCGGTTCACACAGACCGGGCGGCCTTTCGAGCGGAGTTGCGTGTCGAGGTCGCTCTTGAGTCCGCGGTGACGCAAATGAACGCAGCGGTGTCGCCGCCGGTCGCCCGCAGCGCCGCGGCTGCGGAGGCGGCGAATCCGACGGCACCCGGCTGCATACCGACCGGATTCTTTCCCAACTGCTGGGACGTGGAACGTACCTTATTCTTTGTCCTCTACTTCTATGTCTTCGCTCCGATTCAGGCCTGGTTCGTCGTACCGATTCAGACCACGCTGGAAAACCTCCGCGCGGCGATTCAGTCGTGGGTTCAGGAGGTGACTGACTCGGTGAAGGCGTTTGTCGCGACGATCTTCCCCCCGAGTTCATCGGCTCGTGCGGTGTCGACGCCAGCGGCTGCCCGTAGATCATCTACTCCCGGTGCTGCTGCGGCTCCGACGGTCAGCATTGCCGCCGCTAGAGGTGCTACGGAGCAAGCAGCGCCAGCCGCGGTTAGGCTGCCGGCTGGGTCAGCGGGGCGGAACACCGCGCAACACCGTCGGGGTAGCGTTCCGTCGGCAGTACCTCGTTCGGCGGCTACCCGTCGTGTTGCCGCGGCCGCCGCAGATCGGCCCGCGCGCGCTGTAACGCGGGCTGCAGCTCGCCCTGCGGCGGCGACGCCACGCTCGCCGAACTAGGCTTTCGCTTCAGTCGCGGGGCCACACGATCATCGGCACCTTCAGCGCCCGCATGATCTTGCTTGCGGAATGCCCGACGAAGAGCCGTTTGGGCTGGGCCAGTCGGCTGGAGCCGATCACGACGACCTCGTCGTCGGCGAAGTCCAGTCCGCGCACGGCCTCGCGTATTGAATCTCCATGCCCGACGACGCTTGTCGCCTCGCCCAGCGCAGCCTGGGCCTTGGCCACCAGGGCGGCGGCGTGTTGCTGGGCCAGTTCGGTCCACTCCTGACGATTGTCCTCGCCGACGGCCACCAGTGACATCAGCCGCAACGGCACCTTCCATTCGGTCGCCAGCCGGATGGCATTGCCTAGGAGATCCTCGGCTCCGGGGGACATGCCGGTGGCACAGGTGATCCGGGAGACGCCCGGATGGAACTGGTAGTGCCTGGGCGCCAGGGCAACCGGCACCGGCGATGAGTGCAGCAGGGTATCGGCGAGGCTACCGACGCTGAAACGCTTGGCCCGGACGCGGTGGCGGGTGCCGACGACGATGAGTCCGGCAGCACCGCGTTCGGGATCAGCCGCCGCGTCGAGGAGGCCGTGGGTTACCGATTCCGCCCGTCGGAGGTGGGCGTCGGCCGGCACGCCTCCGGGCACCCGGGACAGGCCGTCCTGGAGCCATTCGTGGCCCTGAGCGTCGAGTTCGGCGTTGAACGCATGATCCGGGGAATACATGTGGAAGGTCGGGGCATCGCTGGGCAGCACCGCGACCAGATCGAGGGTGGCCCCCGACGAGCAGGCAAGGGTGGCAGCCAGATTCACCCCGTCAATACCGCGTTGACGCGGCCCGTAGCCGACGACGTACCGCATGGTTCCTGACGCTAACAGGCGATTGGCCGTCGCTCCGGCAAACAGGCAAGTCACTGCCAGCGTGTGCCCCAAACGGCGAGAAGTCCGCCGCCGGTTGTGGTACGCAACGTCATAGGATTTTCGGAGGGGCTGCGATGAAGGCGGGACGACGATGACCGAGGTTTCGGGCGGGTCGACGAAAAACCCCCAACTCGCCCGGACCCTCGGCCTATGGGCGATCGTGGGCCTCGGCCTGGGCTACATGACGCCGACCGTGGTCTTCGACACCTTCGGCATCGTGTCGCAGGAGACCGGCAACGTCGTTCCCACTGCTTACCTGCTGGCTCTGGTGGTGATGGTCTTCACCGCCATCAGCTATGGCCGGATGACGCGGGTCTTCCCCTCTGCGGGGTCGGCCTACACCTACACGTCGGAGACCATCAGCCCCAATCTCGGTTTTCTGATCGGCTGGGCGGCACTGCTGGATTACCTGCTGCTGCCCTTGGTCAACGCGCTGATCATCCGAAGTTATCTGTACTCGTTCTTTCCTGATGTGCCGCAATGGATCTGGGTCGTCGTTTACGTCGCCGCCATCACCGCGATGTGCCTGTTCAGCATGACCAACACCTCGCGGGTCAACATGCTGCTGGTGGTGTTCGAGGTGGTTCTCATCGGGGTGTTCCTGATTCTTGCGGCGAAGGCGCTGATGGACGGCATGGGCAACGGGACCATCTTCTCGTCGCAGCCGGCGTGGCACGAGGGCGTCGAACTTCCCCTGGTGATCACCGGAGCCACCATCGTCGCCTTCTCGTTCATCGGCTTCGACGCGATCACGATGTACACCGAGGAAGCCAAGGATGCAGCCATCGTGCCGAAGGCGATCGTGCTGGCACTGCTGATCGGCGGTGTCATCTTCTTGGTCTCGGCGTGGTTCACCCAGTCGCTGTTCCCGGACGTGTCCACCTTCAGTGAGGAGTCCCTGCAGAACAGCTCACTGCCGGAGATCGCCTTCCTGGTAGGCGGGCAGCTGTTCAAGATCCTGCTGGTATCGGCGGCGTTCGCCGCCACCGTGGCGTCCAGCCTCGCCTCTCACGCATCGGTGTCTCGTCTGCTCTTCGTGATGGGACGAAATGGCCGGGGGCCGATAGGACGCTTCTTCGGCTATCTGCATCCGAGCTTTCAAACACCCGCCTATGCCGTCGTCTTCGTGGGCGTCGTGTCCTTGCTGGCGATCTCGTTCAATCTCGACTTCGTGGCCTCGCTGATCAACTTCGGCGCCCTGATCGCCTTTACTTTCGTGAACCTGACGGTGATCGCCTACTTCGCCTACCGTCGGCGGGAGATCAACGGGCCCGGCCAGATCTTCAGGAACATCGTGCTGCCGGTCATCGGGGTGCTGCTGACCGTGCTGCTGTGGGTATATCTGTCTCCGGAGTCGACCAGATACGGCATCACCTGGTTCCTCATTGGAGTCGGCGTTCTGCTGTTCGTCACCCGATTCTTCCGCCGTCCGCTATCGGTCAAGATGGGCGAGGAGCACGCGGTCACTCGTCAGGGTTGATCGGCCGGATCAAGCCACGAGATCGAAATCTCTCTGGTATCCCGGGGGGTCGTCACGGTTGCGGCGTACCCACCTGATGATCGCCACCACCAGTGCGTGCACGGAGAGCACGAGCGTGATGACCGCGAAGACGAGCACGATCGCCAGGTGCAACGCCGCAACCCAGTCCCGCAATTCGCGGTGGAGCAGGTACGCCATCACGGCAACCGATGCGAGTGCCGTCACAGTCACGCGGGGATATGGAATGGGTCCGATCATGGAACCTCGCTGCCGGCTGTCGCGTTCGCAATGGTGACTCCACGATAACCACGACGGCCGGACCCGCACGAGCGAATTCGGCCACTTACAACGGAGTCGGGGTAGGCGGTCCGAGAAGGGCGTCGAGCATGACGGTCACGCTCGGCTTGAGATGATCCTGACCGCAGCGCATGAGCAACAGCACTCCGAGGAAACTCTGCAGCAGTGCCTGTGCAATGTCGCGATGCGGCGAGGCGAAGTGGTGGCCGGCATCGGCGGCCCGGTCGAGGGCCGCGCACAGCGCTTCTTCGACCCGGCTGACGCCACGGTTGACGGCGGCGCGAATCACCGGGATCGCGTAGGACGACTGTTGGCTGGTGGTGGCGACCAGGCACCCGCGGGGCACGTCTGGCTCGGCCGCTGCGTCTACGACGCTGAGGAAGTACCGACGGATGCCGCGTAGGGGATCGCCCGTGCCCTCCAGGTAGCGGCGAACCCTGACGTCGACCACGCATTCGACGTAGCGGTCAATCGCCGCGGCCAAAAGTTCATCGCGCGAACGGAAACGACGGTAGATCGACGGCGCGCGCAGGTCGAGGGCGACTTCGAGGTCGCGGATGGTGACGTCATCGCAGCCGCGTTGCCACGCCAGCGCGTAGGTGATGTCGAGGACGTCGGAGTCCGTCGTCTTGGCGGGTCGGCCCATCTGATCACCTCCACGGCAACAGGGTTGACAAAGGGTAGCAGTTGCTACCAAACTGCCGATCAGCTACCCGAAAGCTCACTCTGGAGAGGCCCCATCATGCAGGTTCTGCGCACCCCCGATAGTCGCTTCGAGAATCTGCCCGGGTGGCCCTTCGCGCCGCACTACGCAGACATCACCGATGCCGCGACCGGGCAGATCCTGCGGATGGCCTATGTGGACGAGGGTCCGCGGGACGGCGCCACGGTGTTGCTGCTGCACGGTGAGCCCAGTTGGTCCTACCTGTACCGGCACATGATCCCGACACTGGCAGCCTCGGGCCGTCGGGTGTTGGCTCCGGATCTGATCGGATTCGGCCGCTCCGATAAACCGGCCGACCGCAACGACTACACCTACGAACGCCACGTCGCCTGGCTGAGCCAGTGGTTCACGGATCTGGATCTGCAGGACGTGACACTGTTCTGCCAGGACTGGGGTGGGCTGCTGGGCCTGCGTGTGGTGGCAGCGTTCCCGGAACGCTTCGCCGGCGTGGTCGTCGCCAACACCGGACTACCGATCGGCACCACATTCTCCGAGGGGTTCGGCCAATGGCTGGCATTCAGCCAGAGCACAGAGGATCTGCCGATCGGCCAGATCGTCGACATGGCCACCGGCCGTGGGTTGAGCGACGCCGAACGTGCGGCCTACGACGCACCGTTCCCGGACGCGAGTTACAAGGGCGGCGCCTGCCAGTTCCCGACACTGGTTCCCATCACACCTGAGCACGGATCCGTGGCGGAGAACAAGGCCGCGTGGGCGGTGCTCACCCAATTCGATAAGCCGTTTGTCACGGCATTCAGCGATGCCGACCCCATCACCGGAGGCGGGGACGCGGTGTTCCAGAAACTGGTACCCGGCGCCAAGGGCCAACCGCACGTCACCCTGGAGGGAGCACATTTCCTGCAGGAGGATTGCCCGGCGGACATCGTGGCGGTCATCGAGGGTGTCCTCGCCGGCGACTGAGTCGGACCGACGGCTACGGTCGTGACGTGAAGTCAGTCGTTCAGTTCTCCACCGGCAACGTCGGGCGCCACGCACTGCGGATGATCATCGACCGCCCCGATCTGCGACTGATGGGTCTGCATGCGCACGGCGCCGACAAAGTGGGCCGTGACGCCGCCGATCTGTGCGGCCTCGACGAACCGACCGGGATCCTGGCCACCGACGACATCGATGCACTGCTGGCACTGCGCCCGGACTGCGTGCTCTACACCTCGCAGGCCGAGATGCGCCCGGTCCAGGCCATCGAGGAGATCTCCCGCTTCCTGCGGGCGGGAATCAACGTCGTGGGCACCTCGATGGTGTGGCTGGTCGCGCCACACCACGCCGACGAGTGGATCACCGGACCGCTTCGGCAGGCCTGCAGTGACGGCGGGGCATCGCTGTACATCAACGGCGTCGACCCCGGATTCTCCGGCGATACCCTGGTCTACACCGCGCTGACCCTGGCCGGGCACGCCACCGGCATCACGGTCTCGGAGATCTGCGATTACGGCAGTTACCCCGATGCCGAATTCACCGGTGTCAGTTTCGGTTTCGGCACCACCGGTGATGACCGCCCGGTCATGTTCGCCCCCGGTGTGCTCGCCTCGCTGTGGGGCGGCCAGGTGCGTTCCCTTGCCGATATGCTGGGCGTCACCCTGGATGAGGTTCGCGAGAGCCACGAGAACTGGTTGGCGACTGAACGTATCGACTGCACGATGATGAGCGTCGATCCGGGCCGGGTGGCCGCCGTGCGGTTCGCCGTCGACGGCATGCGCGGCGGAGAGGCGGTGATCACCGTCGAACACGTCAACCGACTCACCGCCGCGGCCGCACCCGACTGGCCCTATCCGCCTGACGGCCGCCCGGGTGTCCACCGGGTGGTGGTGCGCGGCGATCCCGGCATCGAGATCAACACCCACTTGGGACTCGCCGGTGTCGACCACAACCAGGCCGGGGTGATCTCGACGGCCGCACGTGCGGTCAACGCGATCGACGCGGTCTGCGATGCGCCGCCGGGACTGCTGGGCGCCCAGGACCTGCCGGCGGCCTACGCCCGCACCATGATGTGGTGACGCTGGGTCGCTAGGGCGCTGTTGCGGTCCGGTTCGGCAGCGTCACGGTGACGTCGGAGATGTCGATCAGACCGACTGAGGCATTCAGGAACGCCAGGGCCGAACTGGTGATCTGAACTTCCAGCGAATCCCCCGCGCCGACGGTGTAGTCGATCTCGCCGATGTCGATACTCACGGTGTGCTTGAACCCATCGAGTTGCACGGGCACCGGAGACACGACATTTCCCAGCACATAACCGGTTGCCTTGTCGACTACCTGCGCGAACACCGCGCCACTGGTACCGAGGCCCCGGTAGGTGAAGCTCACCGTCGGAGCCCCGACCACCTGGGTGCCGGGCAGGAGTTTGTCGGTTGGCACCGCGATAGTGATGGCGTTGCGGGCTTCACTGCCGTTGACGAATGTGGCGGGCTGTCCGGAGCCACCCAGGATCGGAACGATGCCAAGTAGACCGCCCTTGTCGGTGGCGACGACGTTGGGCAGGTCGTTGAATCCGCTTTCGAAGGGCATCCGGTCGGAGGTGAAGTAGTAGCCCTTCTGGTCGAACCACGAGAAGTTCGGAAGCAGGTCGGCCAGCGAGCCGCTGCCCTTGACGTACTGCTCGAGCCAGACGAGTGTGCTCACATTCATCGCGTCTGTCTGGTCCTTGCTGTACGGGTCGTTGCAGGTGCCGTGACCACCGCAGAACCAGAGCATCTTCACCGGTGCTCTACCGCTCTCGAGAATTGTCTGGGCACTGGCCGTGCCCTGTTGTAGCGGGAATAGCACGTCGGAGTACCCACGGATGATCAGTGTCGGCGCGGTCAGTTCCTCGAGTTGTGGGTTGGTCGCATTGATGAGGCTTCGCGACCACGGGCCCAGCCAGTTGAGCAACATTCCGCTACCGAATGCCCAATACAGCGGAGGGTAGACCCGCGACCCGGTGGTCAGCAGCGAGATCACGGTCAGGGCCCCGTAGCCGGTCCGGAACGTGTTGTTCGGATAAAACGATTCGAGCAGGGTGTCCCATCCGTCGACCGGCACCATCGCGTCGATCCGATCGTCGTTGGCGGCAGCGAATTGCAGGGCGGCGCCGTAGGAACCACCTAGCAGGCCGACCTTCGGGTCGTTGGCTGCGTTGAGGGACGCCGGGGTCCTGGACGCGATCCAGGAAATCAGCGACGAGACGTCTTTGCCCTCGTAATTCGGGTTCGCGAGATGCACTTCGCCGCCGGAGTCGAAGCGGCCGCGGGGATCGTAGGTGACGACGTTGTAGCCGGCGTTTCGCAGCGTGTAGATCCCGGGGACCTCATCTTTGAGTGCGTAGACCTCGTAGGGGTCGGTTTTACCGGCGAAGCCGAAGCCGGGTGCGATCACCGCCGTCGGCGCGGTGTTGCCCGCGGTGAGTCCGGTTGCGGGGAAGAAGTTGGTGCTGATCTTCACGCCGTCGAAGGACGTCATCTTGTAGGTGAACGCGATGGGTGTGTCTCCCGGCGCCAATTCGGCGACGTTGATGTCAATTGGAACGACCACGTGGGCGCCGATGATCGGCGCCAGGAGATCGGAGATGAGTGGAGTGTCCTGAAGCAGATCGATTACGGGTCGGGCGATCAGGCCCACGAAGGGAACGCTCACCAGATTGGCGACGAACGCGGTGGTTTCCCGTACCCCGAGCAATACCTGCTGGGTGCCCCTGGTTCCGTCGGGGTCTAACCAGTTCGCATAGGGCAGCATTGTAAAGACGCCCGGCACGAGGGTGGGTGCGACCTTACTGCCGTTACTGCCACTGATGGAGGTGACGGTCAGGGTGGAATCGGGCCGGGCGGTCGTCGCCGCATATTCGCCGACGATGATGCCCGCGAGGTTGCTTATCCTCGAGGTGACGGTGATGTCCCCGACGGTGGTCGACTGCTCCGCTCGCGACTGGGCCGCTGTACTGAGCGCCTCCTCGAGTGCGGCCCGATCAGACACGACCGTCCCCGGCGGCGTCTGGCCGTCGACGGTGAACCCTGGACTGCTCTGCGGCATCTGGGCCTGGCTCTCGCGGCGTGCTGCACCCAGCAGTCCCGATAAGAGTTGCGCGTCGACCGGAGCCGACGGAGCGCTTCCAGCGTCTTCGGACAATGCTGGGCCAACGTATGACGGCACCGAGGAGATCGAGTTGCCGGTGGCCTTCGGTTCATCTGCCTCTTGCCTTGCGGGAGTGACACCGTTGGGGACGACCGACGCCCGGCGCGAATCAGCCCTAGGTGGCGGCGGTGCGTCGCGCGGGGCGTTGCGCTGACTGCGGTTCGCATTCCGGTCGCCGACCGAGGCTCCGGCAGCGGATGTGCGGACTCTCGGCCCAGTCGGCGAGTCACCCGTGGATCGGCTCGTTCCGGAATCCGGCGATGCCGACTCGGAGGTGTCGGCCGACGCCGTTCCCGCTCCGGAGTACAGGGCCGCTCCCACTCCGAGGGCCACCGCCAACCCGCCGACCCGCCCGACAAACCGTGAAGCGCTCATTCTTCCCCTGAACTCCGATGAGTAGAAGCCAACGCGATGTTAGCGGCGGGGGCACCTGATGAGGGGAGATTTGCTCCTATAGCGCGTCCAGATAGCGGGCGGTGACGACCCGCTGAGCCAGCATCAGCACCGGCACGCCCAGCCGGCTCCACCACGTCGCGGGCCGGGAGAAGGCCGCGACCTCGCTGTAGACGCCGTCGTCGGCAGGGTCGTAGCGCACGGCGAACAGTTCCTCCCCGCGCACGGCATGCCCGGGCAGGCTGCCGTAGGCGAAGCCGCGGTGGTCGGGTTCGTCGAGCACGTACACCACCCGGCACGGTGCGGCGAACGGCCCGAGGTAGCCCAGTACGTCGGTGCCTACCTCCGCGACCTCGGTGGTGGCGGTGACCCGAACCCCGGCGCCGCGCAGCATGCCGTAGCGCATCACCGCGTCTCCGGCCTGATCGAACCGGCCCCGCCCCGATCCGATCCGCCGCTGGGCCCGCACCTGCCGATAGCCCGACGGCATGTCCCCGGCGGTCGCACCCACCTCGGGGTATGTCAGTGCCCGGCCGGCCAGATCAGTCAGGCGCATGTGATCGCGAATCCGACTCGGCGGACGACGTCGTCGCGCGGGAGAGCGGCCAGTCCCTAGCGGCCGTGGCCAGACCGGCGATCAGGGCGTCGGTGGCCGGTGACAGACCCGTCGGGCCCGGTGGCTGGCTGCGGGGGCTGATGCCACGCACCCGGGCCGGCAACTCGAGTTGGGCCCCGCCACCGACGGGTCGGTTGACCGGGTTGTCCGGGTGCAGCCCCCGCAACTCAGCCGGGATGCGGTCGAGTTCGATCACCACCTGATGGCCGGGCACCGCGATACGCCCGGCGAGGTGCTCGGCGAGGGCACGGTTGCGGCCACCGGCAAGGAGTTGGGTACTCCGGCCCACCCGGCCGTAGCCGTGCAGCGAGACCGCGACCTCGACGTGGTCGAGGAACTCGGCAAGCTGGGCGGAGTGCTCGGGCAGATAGCGGGCCGAGGACAGGTGGTGCGGGTAGTCGCGGGGGTGGCGCAGCAGGTACACCGACGCGTCGGCCTGCTCGGCGGCGCGCTCGGCGATGACGTCGGTCATCTGTTCCAGGCCCCCGCCGTGAATGGCCAGAAATCCGAACCGGGACCGCAACCGGCTGATCTCGGTGACCCCGGGGTGGGCGAGAAGCTCGGAGAGTGATTGCGGCCCAGCATCTTTGGGCCGCGTGCGGGAGTGGGGCCAGCGCTCCGGATCCCAGCGGCCGAGGAACTCGATCCACGAATGCGGCAGGCCGTGGTGGCGCGCCCCGCCGATCACGCGATCGAGGTAACCGGACCGGGGTGGTCCCGGCTCCACCCGATGGTCGATGTAGACCCATGCCCCCGCCGGGCCCTCGGCGGTCTGGACGGTGAGCTTCTCCCGGCGGTAGCGGTCCGGGACGCCCTCGGCGCGGTCGAGGACGGCCAGATCGGCATCGGTGATGGCCCACAGCACTCCGTGGACGTTGCTTCCGCTGAAGTGCTCCACGGTGGCTACGCCGCGTTCGTTGATCAGCCAGTCGTGGTCGGGGAGCACCGCCGGGCGCGGATCGGTCGCGCCGGGGCACCGGCGAGCCATCTGCTCCGCGCACAGGTTCGACCCGTAGGCGAAGTAGGGAATCGGCGCCACTCGGTCAGGGTAGCCACCGTAGGCTCGTAGCCGATCGATATGACCGACCAGACGCCGTCACCGCACCCGCCCGAGCGGCCGGGAATCCGACAGCAGTTGAAGCACCGCCGGGACCGGTTGCGCGAACGCCCGATGGCCGACTTCGCCTACCGGGTGGCGGTGGGTGTGATCGGCCTGATGGTGCTGGCGATCGGCATCGTCGCGGTCCCGTATCCCGGGCCGGGGTGGGCCATCGTGTTCCTCGGCCTGGCGATCCTTGCGTCGGAGTTCTACTGGGCGCACCGGACCCTGACCTACACCCGCGGCCGCTATGACAGCGCCATGCAGTGGTACCGGCGCCAGAGTTGGTGGCTGCAGGCCGCCGCCGCGCTGTTCACCGCTGCGGTGGTGGTGCTCACCCTGTGGTTGTTCGGCGCCCTGAGTTGGTCGGCGAAGTTGGTCGGGCTGTATCACCCCCGATTGGACAGCCCCATCGGATTCGGGGCCTGATCAGGCACCCCGATAGCATGGTCGCGACCGTCGGCACACCGCCGTGCGTTCGCCGAAAGGGACATCCGATGACCGCCCCCGCCCCGTCCGTCCCGGCACTGCTGCGGGTTCCGGCCGCGACCACCGCGGGGGCTGCCGTTCGCGACGCCGGCCTTCCCGGCCGCGGCGAACCGGGCGCGATCGTGGTGGTGCGCGATCCTGAGGGCACCTTGCGCGATCTGAGTTGGGCGCCGTCGGCTGATACCGAGGTGATCCCGGTGGCCGCCGACACCGACGACGGCCGCAGCGTGATCCGGCACTCCGCGGCCCATGTGCTCGCCCAGGCCGTGCAGGAGATGTTCCCGTCGGCCAAGCTCGGCATCGGCCCGCCCATCACCGACGGCTTCTACTACGACTTCGACGTCCCGGAGGCCTTCACGCCCGAGGATCTCGAGAAGCTCGAGAAGCGCATGAAGGCCATCATCAAGGACGGCCAGCTGTTCTCCCGGCGGGTCTACGAGTCAAAAGAGCAGGCCCGCGCCGAACTGGCCAACGAGCCTTACAAGCTGGAACTGGTCGACGACAAGTCTGGCGACCCGGACGTCATGGAGGTCGGTGGCGATGAGCTGACCGCCTACGACAACCTCAATCCCCGCACCCGCGAACGTATCTGGGGCGATCTGTGCCGCGGCCCGCACGCCCCGACCACCAAATACATTCCGGCGTTCAAGCTCACCAGAAGTTCGGCGGCGTACTGGCGCGGCAACCAGGCCAATGCGAGCCTGCAGCGGATCTACGGCACCGCGTGGGAATCCCAGGAGGCGCTGGACCGCCACCTCAAACTGCTGGAGGAGGCGCAAAAGCGCGACCACCGCCGCCTCGGCGTGGAACTGGACCTGTTCAGCTTCCCCGACGAATTAGGTTCGGGCCTGCCGGTGTTCCACCCCAAGGGCGGCATTGTGCGCCGGGAGTTGGAGGAGTACTCGCGGCGCAAGCACATCGAGGCCGACTACGAGTTCGTCAACACCCCGCACATCACCAAGGAACAGCTCTACATCACCTCAGGCCACCTGGAGTGGTACGCCGACGGCATGTTCCCGCCCATGCACATCGACGCCGAATACGCCGAAGACGGCACGTTGCGCAAACCGGGGCAGGACTACTACCTCAAACCGATGAACTGCCCGATGCACCACCTGATCTTCCGGTCTCGTGGCCGGTCCTACCGAGAACTTCCGTTGCGGCTCTTCGAGTTCGGCACCGTGTACCGCTACGAGAAGTCCGGGGTGATCCACGGCCTGACCCGGGTGCGGGGGATGACCCAGGACGACTCGCACATCTACTGCACCCGCGAGCAGATGCGCGACGAACTCGGTTCCCTGTTGCGCTTCGTGCTGGAACTGCTCGGCGACTATGGCCTCGACGATTTCTATCTCGAGCTGTCCACCAAGAATCCGGAGAAGTACGTCGGCTCCGACGAGATGTGGGAGGAGGCGACCGAGACGCTGCGGGAGGTCGCCGAATCCAGCGGCCTTGCCCTGGTGCCCGATCCCGGCGGCGCGGCTTTCTACGGACCCAAGATCTCGGTGCAGGTGCGCGACGCCCTAGGCCGTAGCTGGCAGATGTCCACCATTCAACTGGACTTCAACATGCCGGAGCGTTTTGAACTCGAATACACCGCCTCAGATGGGTCGCGTCGGCAGCCCGTCCTCATCCATCGCGCGCTGTTCGGCTCGATCGAACGATTCTTCGGAATCCTCACCGAGCACTACGCCGGTGCATTCCCGGCCTGGCTGGCCCCGGTGCAGGTGGTCGGTATTCCGGTGGCAGCCGAGCATGTCGAATACCTCAAAGACATTGCTGCAGAGCTTAAATCGCACGGGGTACGCGCTGAGGTCGATTCCAGCGATGATCGGATGGCGAAGAAAATCGTCAACCACACCAACCAGAAGGTCCCCTTCATGCTGCTGGCCGGCGACCGCGATATCGAGGCGGGTGCGGTGAGCTTCCGGTTCGGCGATCGCGGCCAGATCAACGGGGTGCCCCGGGCGAAGGCGATCGAGGTGATCCGGCAATGGATCGCCGATCGGGTAAACGAGATGCCAGGCGAAGACTCGGTGAAGGTCACCGGTGACTGAGCAGGTCAGCGATAGGGGTGCGGGGGACCCGGATCGCCTGCAGCGACTCTGGACCCCGCATCGGATGAGCTACATCGTCGAGTCGCCCAAGTTCGGCGGCTCGGGCAGGTCATCGGAGCCGTTCACCGACATTCCCACGCTCTCCGATGAGGACGGCCTGGTGATCGCCCGCGGTGAACTGGTCTACGCGGTGCTCAATCTGTATCCCTACAACCCCGGGCACCTGATGGTGGTGCCCTACCGTCGGGTCTCAGAACTCGAAGACCTCACCGACGTCGAGACCGCTGAGTTGATGGCCTACGTGCAGAAGGCGATTCGGGTTATGAAGGCGATTTCGCGGCCCGATGGATTCAATGTCGGTCTCAACCTTGGCAAGTCGGCCGGAGGTTCGCTGGCCGAACACCTGCACATGCATGTGGTGCCACGCTGGTCCGGTGACGCGAACTTCATCACCGTCGTCGGCGAGACGAAGGTGATCCCGCAACTACTTCGCGATACCCGCGCACTCCTGGCCGACGAATGGGCGAGCCAGCCGTGAGCGACTTTTATTTGATGACCCGGTCGGCCTACACCAAACTCAGCGCACCGGTGGCCCGCGCCGCACTGCGGATCGGGTTGACTCCCGACGCGGTCACCATCATCGGAACCGTGGGCACGGTGGCGGCGGCGCTCATCTTGTTCCCCGTCGGGCAACTTTTCGTCGGCTGGCTGGTGATCTGGTTCTTCGTCCTGGCCGACATGCTCGACGGCGCGATGGCGCGGCAACGTGGTGGTGGCACGCGATTCGGATCGGTTCTGGATGCGGCATGCGACCGGATCAGCGATGGTGCGATCTTTTGCGGGCTGCTGTGGTGGGCTGCCTTCGGGTTGGGTAGCCCGTCACTGATGGTCGCCACCCTGATCTGCCTGGTCACCTCCCAGGTCATCTCCTACATCAAGGCCCGCGCGGAGGCCAGCG
>CAMCWJ010000027.1 GCA_945882475.1 Bifidobacterium breve | reverse complement strand
CGGTTTCAGCCAACGGTGCAGATGCTAACCGCACTCGATCCGCCCGTGCAGGGCGTGATCGTGGCCAGTCCGGCGAATCCGACCGGAACGGTCATCGAACCCTCCGAGCTCGCCGCAATCGCGCACTGGTGCGACGCCGAGGGAGTTCGGCTCATCAGCGACGAGGTGTACCACGGCCTGGTGTACCCGGGCGCTCCGGCCACCGCGTGTGCCTGGGCAACATCCCGCAATGCCGTTGTGGTGAACAGCTTTTCAAAGTACTTCGCGATGACGGGCTGGCGGCTCGGCTGGCTACTGGTGCCGGCCGAGTTACGTCGGGCGGTGGACCGTCTTACCGGGAACTTCACCATCTGCCCGCCGGTGCTGCCACAGTTGGGCGCCGTTGCGGCGTTCACGGCGGAGGCGATTGCGGAGGCCGATGGTCACCTGCAGCACTATGCGCGCAATCGGGACACCTTGATCACCGGGCTGCACCAGATTGGGCTCACCCGGTTGGCACCGGCCGACGGTGCGTTCTACGTCTACGCCGATGTGACGGACTTCACCTCGGACTCGCTGGCCTTCTGTGAAACGCTCTTGGCCGACACCGGGGTGGCGATCGCGCCGGGCGTGGACTTCGACACCGTCAACGGGGGTTCGTTCGTCCGGCTGTCCTTCGCCGGGCCGGCTAACGACATCGACGAAGCGCTGCGGCGACTGGGGCCCTGGCTGCAGCGGTGAAAGCTACAACCAGGTGTCCGGCGTGGTGGCGGTGAGAAAGGACTCGAGGTCGTCGCGCCATTGCGCGGGGGTGGTCTTATCCGGCTCGATTCCGGTGTACTCGCCGCGGTAGAACAGCAGCGGCCGAGGCTTAACCTTCGGGACCTCCGAGAGTGACTGCACCGCGCCGAAGACCACGAAGTGGTCGCCGCCGTCGTGCACGGAATGCACCGTGCAGTCGATGTGGGCCAGGGACCCCGCCAGGATCGGTGAGCCCAGCTCTGATCGTTGCCAGTCGACGCCGGCGAATTTGTCGGGCTCCTTTGATCCGAACCGGGCGCACACCTCAAGCTGTGCCTCGGTGAGAACGTTGACGCAGAACACCCCGCTGGCCTCGATGGCCTGCCACGACCGTGAGAGTTTCGTCGGACAGAACAGCACCAGTGGTGGATCCAGTGACAGCGCGGCGAAGGACTGGCAGGCAAACCCCACCGGCACACCGTCATGCATCGTCGTGATGATGGTGATCCCGGTACAGAACTGACCGAGGACTTGGCGAAACGCCCGGGGGTCGATCTGTTCAGCCGTCATGGCGGCCGCTACTTAGCGTGCGAACCGATGGTGAAGTCATGCCCCCACAGGCTCACCGCGGTGCTCTCCCGAGCGACCCAGTCGTCGTCGTCGACTTCGAGCCCCTCGCAACCGAATTCGATGTCGAACCCGCCCGGGGTCTTCATGTAGAACGACAGCATCTTGTCGTTCACGTGTCGGCCCAGCGTCGCCGACATCGGAACCTTGCGCCGCAGCGCCCGGTCCAGGCAGAGTCCGACGTCGTCGCTCTCCCCCACCTCGACCATCAGGTGCACGACGCCACTGGGCGTGGGCATGGGCAGGAAAGCCAGGCTGTGGTGCCGCGGGTTGCAGCCGAAGAAGCGCAACCAGGCGGGCGCGCCGTCGGCCGGTCGGCCCACCATCTGCGGCGGCATCCGCATCGAGTCACGCAACGTGAACCCGAGTACGTCGCGGTAGAAGTGCAGTGCCTCGGCGTCATCATGGGTGGACAGCACCACGTGGCCCAGTCCCTGCTCCCCGGTGACGAACTTGTGCCCGTACGGGCTCACCACCCGGCGGTGTTCCAACGCCGCTCCGTGGAAGACCTCCAGCCGGTTACCCGACGGATCGCAGAAGGTGATCATCTCGTCGACCCGGCGATCGGCCAGTTCGGCGGCGGTGGCCTCTTTGTAGGCCACGCCCTCGATATCGAGAGCGTTGCGGATCTCCTGCAGGCCTGCGGCATTGGCGCACTCCCACCCGGCCTCCGAAAGCCGGTCATGCTCGCCGGGGACAATGACCAGTCGCGCCGGGAAGTCGTCCATCCGCAGGTACAACGCGCCGTCGACCGCGCCCTTGCCCTCAACCATGCCGAGCACCTTGAGCGCGTACTCCCGCCACGCGGCGACGTCGGTGGACTCAAAGCGCAGATACCCGAGCGAACGAATGGCGCTCACGAGTCACCCCCGAGGAAGTCGATGGTCAGCTTGTTGAACTCGTCGAACTTCTCCACCTGCGCCCAGTGCCCGCACCGGCCGAAGACGTGCAGTTGGACCCGCGGAATCTGCTTGAGCGCCACCAGCGCGCCGTCGAGAGGGTTGACACGGTCCTCCCGGCCCCAGATCAGCAGCACCGGCTGGCGAAGTTTGTAGACCTCGCGCCACATCATGCCGAGTTCGAAATCGGGGCCCGCGAAGGACTTCCCCATCGCCCGGGCCGCCGCCAGCGACTCCGGTGCGCTGGCGATGGCGAAGCGCTCATCGATGAGTTCCGGCGTGATCAGCTTCTGGTCGAAGACCATGATCCGCAGGAAGCGTTCCATGTTCTCCCGGGTGGGCTCGGCGGTGAAACGGCCGAGCAGCTTGACGCCCTCGGTCGGATCGGGCGCAAAAAGATTGACCGACAGCCCGCCCGGACCCATCAGGACCAATCGGCCCGCACGCTCGGGGTGGTCAAGTGCGAAGCGGACCGCAGTGCCGCCGCCGAGTGAATTACCCACTAGCGCAGGACGTTCGATGCCGAGGTGGTCCAACAGGGCCAGCAATGCGTCGGAGCTGTAGCGGTTGTACTGCTCGTGCTCGGTGTGCTTGTCGGAGTGGCCGTAGCCCGGCTGATCGAGGGCAAGGACATGAAAGTGCCTGGCGAGGACGGCGATATTGCGGCCGAAGTTCGACCAACTCGACGCCCCCGGGCCGCCGCCGTGCAGGAGCACCACGGTCTGCTCGTTGCCGACGCCCGCCTCGTGATAGTGCAGGCGCATATCCCGCCCGCCGGCGTGGACGTCGGCGAACCGGGAGGTGGACTCGAAGGTGTGGTCCTGCTGCGACTCGGCTTCTTGG
Source organism: Bifidobacterium breve (assembly GCA_945882475.1). Lineage (GTDB taxonomy): Bacteria > Actinomycetota > Actinomycetes > Mycobacteriales > Mycobacteriaceae > Mycobacterium. The sequence goes on along the minus strand of CAMCWJ010000027.1, from coordinate 13,050 downwards.
ATGAACCCCGTCATCGCGGCGTTAGACCATCGTGTCGCCGATGGGCAACCCGAACTCGTGGTTGCCGTACATGACGTAGGCGCGCTCAGCATCGTTGGCGGCGTGCACCCGGCCCGCGTGCGCATCGCGCCAGAACCGTTGCACCGCCTGGTCGCTGTTGAGCGCGGTGGCTCCGGCGGCCTCGAAGAGACGGTCGATGGAGGCGATGGCCCGGCCGGTGGCGCGGACCTGGTCGCGGCGAGCGCGGGCCCGCAGTTCCATCGGGACCTCCTGGCCGGCGCACAACAGCTCGTACTCCTCGGCGAGGTTGCCCTTCAGCTGGCGCCATGCGGCGTCGATATCGCTGGCGGCCTCAGCAATGCGGACCTTGGCGAACGGATCGTCCTTGGCCTTCTCGCCGGCGAACGCAGCCCGGACGCGCTTGCCCTGGTACTCCACGTGGGCGTCGTAGGCGCCGTAAGCCATGCCGACGATGGGCGTCGAGATGGTGGTGGGATGCATGGTGCCCCAGGGCATCCGGTACACCGTCGCGGTGTTGGTCTTCAGCCCGCCCGCGGTGTGGTCGTTCATCGCCCCGTAGGACAGGAACCGGTGGCGCGGCACGAACACGTCCTTGACCACCAGGGTGTTGCTGCCGGTGCCCTTGAGCCCGACCACGTTCCACTCGTCTTTGATCTGATAGTCGCCGAGCGGCATCAGGAAGCTGCCGAAATCGACCGGGCGGCCGTCCTTGATCACCGGCCCGCCAACGAAGGTCCAGCTGGCGTGGTCGCATCCCGAGGACCACAGCCAGTTGCCGTTGACGAGGTAGCCGCCGTCGACGACCACTCCGGCACCCATCGGCGCGTACGACGACGAGATCCGCACCGTCGGATCGTCGGCCCAGACGTCCTCCTGAGCCTGCTGATCGAATTGCGCGAGGTGCCAGTTGTGCACGCCAAGGATCGAGGTGGCCCATCCGGTGGACCCGCAGGCGCTGGCGATCCGGCGCACGGCCTCGAAGAACAACGTGGGATCGCACTGCAAGCCGCCCCACTGCTCGGGCTGCAGCATCTTGAAGTAGCCGGCGGCGTCGAGATCGGCGATCGTCGCGTCGGGAAGACGGCGCAGATCCTCAGTCTCCTGGTTGCGCTCACGCAGTCGCGGCAGCAGTTCATCGATGGCGGCCAGAACCGTCTGCGCGTCACGCTGTTGGATCGATGTCACTGCATGCCTCCCATGAATGCGAATTCTCTTGACCAGACTAGAACACGTTACGATTCGTGTCGAGAACTTCCAACTCGTACCAGCTAGTTCATCATATTGTCATTTCTGTAACGTGTTCTAGTTGTGGAAAGGATCGGGCGCCCGTGACGAGCTCCGACAAGCCGGCCACCGCCGTCGTTCACCTCGACGGAAACACCCACACGGTGTCGTGGCCCCGCTCCGAGAAGCTGCTCGACGTCCTGCTCGAGCAGGGCATCGACGCCCCGTTCTCCTGCCGGGAGGGCCACTGCGGCGCCTGCGCGGCAACCGCGCTCAGCGGCGAGGTGGAGATGGAAGTCAATGACGTCCTGGAGTCCGATGACCTGGCCGACGGCCTGATCCTGGTGTGCCAGGCCCGCCCCGTCACCGACTCGGTCGAAGTCAGCTACGACTAGAGCCACCATCAATCTCCGAGCCGCCTCGGCGCCTACCGCGGCAGGCCGAGCAACCGCTCGCCGGCCATGGTGAGCAGGATCTGCTCGGTGCCGCCGGCAATCGACAGGCACCGGGTGTTGAGGAAGGTCTGCACCGCCTCGTTGTCGACCACGCCTGCTCCCGGGGACTGCTCCATCCGGAACTCTTCGAGAGACTGCCGGTAGCGCACCCCGATCAGCTTGCGCGCGCTGGCTTCGGCACTGTTGTCCTGACCGCCCACTGACAACTCCACGATGCGGTGATCGAGCAGCGAACCCACCTGGGCGGCCAGCAAGAGTTCGCCGAGCGAGTCGACCGACGCCGGATCGAGTTGCCCTTGCGCGAAGCTGCGCAGCATCTCCTCCATCGGATTGCCCAGCGCGCTGCCATGGGCCATGGCCACCCGTTCGTTGGCCAGCGTGTTGCGCGCCAACGGCCAGCCTCCGTTGATGTCGCCGACCACCATCTCGTCGGGAACGAAGAGGTCGTCGAAGAACACCTCGTTGAAGTTGCGGTGACCGGTGATCTCACGCAGCGGGCGGATCTCGATGCCCGGTGAGCGCATGTCGACGAGGAAGTAGGTGATGCCCTTGTGCTTGGGGGCATCGGCGTCGGTGCGGGCCAGGCAGACGCCCCAGTGCGCCCGGTGCGCGGCCGAGGTCCACACCTTCTGGCCGTTGAGCTTCCAACCACCTTCGGTGCGAACGGCTTTGGTACGAAGCGCAGCCAGGTCCGAACCGGCCCCCGGTTCGCTGAACAGCTGGCACCAGATCAGATCGCCGCGCAGGGTCGGCGGAACGAATTGGTCGATCTGTTCGGCGGTGCCGTGTTCGAGGATGGTCGGCACCGCCCACCAGCCGATGACGAGGTCCGGTCGCGCGACGCCGGCGGAGGCGAGTTCCTGGTCGATGAGCAACTGCTCGGCAGGTAAGGCCTCACGGCCGTAGGGCCTGGGCCAGTGCGGCGCGAGTAGGCCGTTGCCGGCCATCGCGACCTGACGGTCTCCGACCGGTAGCGCGGCCACGTCGGCTACTGCAGCGGTGATCTCGGGTCGCAGATGGGCGACGGAGTCCAAGTCGATGTGCAACTCGCGGCGGACGCCGTCGAGGGTCAGCGCCGCAACCCGCCGCAGGTTGTACGAGCGGCCACCGAGGAACTGGGCGATCCCGTACGCGCGCCGCAGATAGAGGTGCGCGTCGTGTTCCCAGGTGATGCCGATGCCGCCCAACACCTGAATGCAGTCCTTGGCGTTGCCCTTCGCCGCGTCGATCCCGGCGGCGGCTGCGACCGCCGCCGCGATGGACAACTGGCGGGGATCGGACGCCGCGACCGCCGCGTCGGCGGCCGCTACCGCGATCTGCTGGGACCGCAGCAGCATCTCCGCGCACATGTGCTTGATGGCCTGGAAGCTGCCGATCGGCTTACCGAACTGCTCGCGAACCTTGGCGTACTCGGCGGCGGTCTCCAGGGTCCACCTGGCGACCCCCGCTGCCTCCGCGGCGAAGAGGGTCGCGGCGAGGTCGGCGAACTCCTGTCGCGACGCCGCCAGTCGGGTCGCCGGAACCGAGTCCAACCTCACCCGGGCCAGCGGCCGGGAGAAGTCGGTGGCATCCAACGGTTCGACCACGACGCCGTCGGCGGTGGCATCAATGGCGACCACATGTTCACCGACCGGCAGCAGCAGCAGTCCCGAACCCAGCGCCCCCAGCACATAATCGGCGGTGCCGGAGACCCGCCCGGCGTCCTCGCGAAGCTCTGCGTGCAGCGTGGCACCGGCGGTCAACTGCCCCGCCGACAATTCGTGCAGCAGTGCGGGATCGGTCACCACCAGGGTGGCCAGCGCGGTGGTAACGACCGGTCCGGGGATCAACGCCCGTGCCGCCTCCTCCACCATGGCGCACAGGTCGACCACCGATCCGCCGGCGCCACCGTGCTCCTCAGCGACGGCGACACCGAACAGGCCCAGCTCGGAAATGCCGTCGTAGATCTTGCGCCAGGCGTCGGGATGGCCGTCCTCGATGTCCCGGATGGCGTCGGGAGCGCCGGTACCGGCCGCCCAACTCCGAACCAACTCACGCGCGGCGAACTGTTCGTCGATGATGGTCGCGGACACCGCGGGCTCCTTCAGGTTTGACCGGAGGTAGGCGCAAGAGCGCCGCATAGATACTAGAACGTGTTCTAATAGTGCCAGCGATGAGGCGTCAAGTCGACCCGCGACCAGTACAGAAGGAGCCTGCCAGCGATGTCGTCGCCAGCCGGGGGGGCCGGTTCGCAGCCGCGCGAGGTGATGCCGGTTTCGGTTCTCACTGAATCAGAACTCGGCTCCGAGGCCCAGCGAGAGCGACGCAAGCGCATCCTCGACGCCACCCTGGCCATTGCCTCCAAGGGCGGCTTCGAGGCGGTCCAGATGCGCGCGGTCGCAGACCGCGCAGACGTCGCCGTCGGCACGCTGTACCGCTACTTCCCCTCGAAAGTTCACCTGCTGGTCTCCGCGCTGGGTCGGGAGTTCGAGCGCATCGACGCCAAGACCGACCGCTCGAGTGTCACCGTGGGTACGCCCTATCAGCGGCTGAACTTCATGGTGGGCAAGCTCAACCGCGCAATGCAGCGCAACCCGTTACTGACCGAGGCGATGACCCGGGCCTACGTCTTCGCCGACGCATCGGCGGCCGGCGAGGTCGACCACGTGGAAAAGATCATCGACTCGATGTTCGCCCGCGCGATGAGCGACGGCGAGCCCACCGAGGACCAGTACCACATCGCCCGGGTGATCTCCGATGTGTGGTTGTCCAACCTGCTGGCCTGGCTGACCCGACGGGCATCGGCCAATGACGTGAGCAAGCGCCTCGACCTCGCGGTCCGATTACTGATCGGCGACGACGAGACGACCTAGCGGCGGTACCGTCTAGTGCATTTCAGTTGGGCCCCAATTCAGTTGGGGCGCACGATGTATGGCGCAAGCAGGGTGGACCAGGCCTTGCGCAGCTGCTGGTACTCCTCCGGGCAGCCGGCCGCCCGCGCCTCGGGCAGGCTGCCATCGGCGATCATGTCGGCGTGGGCGGCCGGGTCCGAGCCGTAGATCCAGCACCGGAGGTTGAACATCCGGGCCTCGTTGAGGGAGTGCGCTTCTGCGAAGTCAGAGGCGTCTGCGGTGCCCCGCAGGGCAGCCCACTTATCGAACATTGCGGCGTACGCCTCCATCACCCGGGCGGCGTCGGGGAAATCCGTCAGGAAGTCGTCCGCCTCGAGGACGACGAACGCCGCGAGTTGGTCGGCGACGTCTTCCTCGCGCCCGGTGAACGGTAGGTCGTAGAGCGAGATGACGGCATGGCCGAGTTCGTGGAAGAACACCGCGTAGAGGGCGTCGACGGCGGCCGCGTAGGCGGCGGGTTGGGATAGTTCCCCAAGCGCCTCACCGTCATTGGGGTCCTTGTCGAACAGGCGCAGGTTTAGATCGGCGAGTTCGTAGCAGATCCTGATCCTGTTCTCGGTCTTGTTCCAGCCGGCGTTCGCCTGGCCGCACTGCTGGCCGATCAGGGCGACATCGCGCGGAAGTTTCAGGGAGTCGTTGACATCGGCAGCAAGTCCCTCAAGGAGTTTCGAGTTCTGCATCATCGCGCGGCCCCGGATCGCCTCGGGCGTGGTGGCGTCGTCGTAGGAGGCGATCATGCGACCGGGTTCCGGATCCATCTGCGCATCGCCGCCGCAACCGCCGACGAGGAGTGCCGCCGTGCAGATCGCTGCCAGCGCAGCGACCCGGCCGGGCGTACCTGGCTGTCCCGAGATCACCAACGCAGAGTAGCCGCGAGACGGCGTCGGACCCGGGATGACAGAACAGCTACCCCCGGGGCGGTTATTGAAAACCATTTTCATCTGTACTACGCTTCCAACCGCCGGAAGGGGTGATCGACGCATGAAAGCGGCGCGGGCCGTCATCGCCCTGTCGGCAATCCTCACCGCGGTGAGCGCCTGCGGCAGCGACCCGCAGACAACCCGCGACGGCACCGCCGCCGACAAGCCCGCCGTGGTCGCCTCGACCGACGTGTGGGGCAGTGTCGCCCAGGCCGTCACCGGCGACCACGCGGCGGTAAATTCGCTCCTTACCAGCGCAACCGCCGATCCACATTCCTTCGAAGCCAGTCCCTCCGATGCGGTCGCGATCATTGATGCTTCCCTGGTCGTCTACAACGGCGGCGGTTACGACCAGTGGGTCGACGACATCCTGCGCAGCCATCCCGATGTGGCGTCGGTCGACGCTTTCTCACTGCTCGACGCCGCCGCACTCGGTGAATCGAAGCCGGCCAACGAACACGTCTTCTACGACCTCGACACAGCCACGTCGGTCGCCGCCGAAATCGCCGACCAACTGGCGAAGGCCGACCCCCAAAACGCCTCCGACTACCGATCAAATGCCGAGGAGTTCGCGCGCCAGGCGGACACCATCAAAGAGACCGAAACATCAATCCGCACAGCTCATTCCGGGGCGGCTATTGTCGCCACCGAGCCCGTCGCGCACTACCTGGTTCTCGCGGCGGGACTGACAGACATGACCCCGCCGGGCTTCACGGCCGCGATCGAGCAGGACACCGACCCGGCGCCGGCCGACCTGGCCGCCATGCTGGATGTGATCGACTCCCGGCAGATCGCGGCCGTGCTGGTCAACCAGCAGACCGCGACAACGGTGACCGAGCGGATCCAGGCAGCCGCCCGTAGTGCCGGAATCCCGGTCGTCGACGTCACCGAAACCCTTCCGGCGGGCAGTGACTACCTGACCTGGCAGCGAGATACCGCCGACCGGTTGGCCGCAGCGCTACGGCAGAGCTGACAGGGCCGCGAATGGCTGAGGTTGTCACCCTCAACGATGCCCGCCTGGCGTTCGGTGATCGGGTGCTTTGGGACCACCTGGACCTGAGCGTGTCCGCCGGCGAATTCATCGCGATCCTGGGGCCTAACGGGACCGGTAAGACCTCGCTTCTCAAGGTTCTGCTCGGAGCGCTCCCGCTGAGCTCCGGGACCGCCCTGATCGACGGAATGCCGATTGAAGCGGGCAGCGAGCGGATCGGTTACGTCCCCCAACACCGGGCGGTCGACCGCGGACTGAGCTTGCGCGGGCGGGACTTGGTCAAGTTGGGAGTCGACGGCCACCGCTGGGGAGTGACACCGCTGCGCCGGGCCGATCGGGCTGCCCGCAGCCAGGCGGTCGCGGCAGCCTTGGCCGAGGTCGGCGGCACCGGGTTGGCCTCGGTTCCGGTGGGGGTGATGTCCGGCGGTGAACTCCAGCGGGTCCGCATCGCTCAGGCGCTGGCCACCGATCCAATGCTGTTGCTGTGCGACGAGCCGTTGCTCAACCTCGACCCGGCCAATGCCCGCCTGGTCGCCGACCTGATCAACCGCCGCCGTCAAACCGGCACCGCCGTGCTGTTCGTCACCCACGAGGTCAATCCAGTGCTGCCCTATGTCGACAGGATCCTGTATCTGGTCGACGGCCGGTTCCGGATCGGCACCGTGGCCGAGGTGATGACCTCGGAGACGCTCTCGGAGCTGTACCGGGCCGACATTGCGGTGGTTCAGGTCGGCGATCGCTACGTCGTGGTCGGCGAGCACCTCGACCATTCCGGTCATACCCACGGGCACACCCATGAATGACAAAATCAACCACCTGCTGCACAACATGTTCGCCTTCGACATCACCGCTGACCTGCTCAGCCGCGGGTTCGTTCAGCAGGCGTTGGTTGCTGCCGCGTTGTTGGCCCTGGTGGCCGGACTGATCGGACCGTTCATCGTGATGCGACAGATGTCGTTCGCGGTGCATGGCTCCAGCGAGCTGTCGCTGACGGGCGCGGCCTTCGCCCTGCTGACCGGACTCAACGTCGGACTCGGCGCACTTGTCGGAAGTGCTCTTGCCGCAATCCTTTTCGGGTTCCTCGGTCAGCGCGCACGGGAACGTGATTCCGCGATCGGTGTTGTCCTGGCCTTCGGCCTGGGGCTGGCCGTTCTGTTCATCCATCTCTATCCCGGCCGGGCCGGCACCAGCTTCGCACTGCTAACCGGCCAGGTGGTCGGGGTGGGCCGCTCAGGCCTGACACTTCTGATCGCGGTGACCGTCGCAGTTGTGGCCGTGCTGGCGATCTCGTACCGACCGCTGCTGTTCGCCACCGCCGATCCCGAGGTGGCCGCCGCGCGGGGCGTGCCGGTACGCGCACTGGGCATCGTGTTCGCCGGTCTGGTGGGCGTGGTGGCAGCACAGGGCGTTCAGATCGTCGGAGCGCTGTTAGTGATGTCGCTGCTGATCACCCCGGCGGCGGCCGCGGCCCGGGTGTTCTCCTCACCAGTAGCGAACATCGCAGCGTCGGTGGTGTTCGCCGAGGTGGCCGCGATCGGTGGCATCGTGCTGTCGCTGGCACCGGGGGTACCGGTTTCGGTGTTCGTCACGACGATCTCGTTCGTCATCTTCCTGGCGTGCTGGGCCATCGGCAGCCACCGACACGACCCCGCAGCGGCTTAGTCTTATCCGATGGCTTATTCGATGCCGTCCGTGGATCTCAACGCCGACCTCGCCGAGGGATACGGGGTCTGGGAACTCGGTGACGACGACGCAATGCTCGACATCGTCACCAGCGCCAATCTGGCATGCGGCTTCCACGCCGGTAACCCGGTGGGTTTGGCGCGCACCTGCCGGGCCGCCGCCGCGCGGGGCGTGCGGATCGGTGCGCAGGTCGGCTACTTCGACCTTGCCGGGTTCGGGCGGCGCCGGATCGATGTCGCGCCGGCCGAACTCACCGCCGACGTGATCTACCAGATCGGAGCACTGCAGGCACTGGCCCGGGCTGCGGGCACAACGCTCGGCTATGTCAAACCCCATGGGGCGCTGTACAACACGATCGTCACCGATGCCGATCAGGCGCGCGCGGTGGCCGAAGCCGTGCACGCTGCCGATCCGGGACTTCCGGTGCTCGGACTCGGGGGCTCAGTGTTCTTCACCGAAGCCCGGCGGCTCGGTCTGCGTACCGTGGCCGAGGCCTTCGCCGACCGTGCCTATCGGCCCGACGGACAACTCGTTCCGCGTAGCGATGCCGGTGCGGTTCTGCACGACCCGGCGCAGATCGCCGAGCGGGTGTTATCCATGGTTCAGAGCGGAACGGTCGCCGCTGTCGATGGCACAGCGGTCGCCGTCGAGGTGGAATCGGTTTGCGTGCATGGTGATTCACCAGGAGCGGTGGCGATCGCCAGTGCCGTTCGGGATCGGTTGCACAACGAGGGAGTGGAACTGTCGGCGTTCGCCTGACCGCACGACCTTCAGCGTCTGCGCTGACGAGCGATCTCGGCGAGCACCACGCCCGCGGCCACCGACGCGTTCAGCGATTCGGCCGGCCCTCCCATCGGGATCGACACCACCTCGTCGCAGTTCTGGCGAACCAGTCGCGATAGACCCTTGCCCTCGGATCCGACCACCACAACCAACGGCCCGGTTCCATCGAACTCATCGATCGTGGTGCCGCCGCCGGTATCGAGGCCGACGACCCTGACCCCGGCCTCCGCCCACGCCCCGAGGGTGCGGGTGAGATTGGTGGCCCGCGCGATCGGCACCCGGGCCGCCGCGCCCGCACTGGTCCGCCAGGCCACCGCGGTCACCGAGGCCGAACGCCGTTGCGGGATCAGCACCCCGTGACCGGCGAAGGCCGCAACGGAGCGCACGATCGCGCCCAGATTGCGGGGGTCGGAGATGTTGTCGAGTGCCACCAGCAGTGCGGGTTGCACATCGCTGGTCGCCGACGCCAACAGATCGTCGGGGTGGGCGTAGGCATACGGCGGCACCTGTAGCGCGATGCCCTGGTGCAAGCCGTTGGCGCTCAGCCGGTCCAGATCGTGGCGGGGTACCTCCAGGATGGGGATGCCGCGGTCGGCGGCCAGTGTCACCGATTCGGTGAGTCGCTCGTCGGCCTCGGCGCCGAGGGCGACATAAAGTGCGCCCGCCGGGGCCTGGGCGCGACGACATTCCAGCACCGCGTTGCGCCCCAGGACGGTCTCGGTCTCGTCGGTGGGCTTGCCGGCAGGCCGGCCGGATGCCTTCCGGGTCGCTGCCGCGGCGCGGCGGGCGGCCGGGTGCCCGGTCCGCATGTGCGCGGGCGGGGTGGCGCCGCGACCTTCCAGACCACGCCGCCGCACACCGCCCGACCCGACGGTCGGCCCCTTCTTGCTGCCGTCCTTGCGGATCGCGCCGCGGCGCGCCGAATTGCCGGCCACTAGGTCACATCCCGATCGAGCAGGGCCCACTGCGGGCCGTCAGCGGTGTCGGTCACGTCAACGCCTGCTTCCTGGAGTCGATCACGGATCTCATCAGCCTGCGCCCAGTCACGGCACTGACGTGCGTTGTCGCGGCGTTTCAGTTCAGCACCCACCAGAACATCCACCGCCCCCAGGGCCGCCAGGGTCTCGTCCCGGGTCTCCCAGCGCTCATCGAGCGGATCGCAACCCAGAATCGCCGTCATTGCACGGATCTGGCCTGCCTTCTCCAGAGCCCCCTGGTGATCGCCGGCCTCCAATGCCCGGTTGCCGTCCGCGCGCGCCGCGTGCACCTCGGCCAAGGCGGCGGGCACGGCGAGGTCGTCATCGAGGGCCGCGGCGAACTTGTCGGTCCACGTGGTCGGTGTCACCGCACCTACCCGCCGGCGCACCCGGTGCAGGAATTCCTCGATGCCGGTGTAGGCCTTGACCGCATCCTGCAGTGCCGTCTCGGAGAACTCCAGCATCGACCGGTAGTGCGCGCTGCCGAGGTAATAGCGCAGCTCCGCGGGCCGAACCCGTTGGAGCACAGCGGGAATCGCGAGCACGTTGCCCAGTGACTTACTCATCTTCTCGCCACCCATGGTGACCCAGCCGTTATGCAGCCAGAACCGGGCGAAGCCGTCGCCGGCGGCCTGTGCCTGAGCTATCTCGTTCTCGTGGTGTGGAAACACCAGATCCATACCGCCGCAATGGATGTCGAACTCCGCGCCCAGGTACTCCCCCGCCATGGCCACGCACTCCGAGTGCCAGCCGGGCCGACCACGTCCCCACGGCGTGGGCCAAGACGGTTCACCGGGCTTGGCGGCCTTCCATAGCGTGAAGTCGCGCGGGTCGCGCTTTCCCGCACCAACACCCTCGCCCTGATGAACGTCGTCGATGCGGTGACCGGAGAGTTTCCCGTAGTCACCGAAGCTGAGCACGTCGAAGTAGACGTCGGCGTCGCCCTCCCGTTCGGAGGGGTAGGCATGACCCTTGTGGATCAGCCGTTCGATTAACTCGACGATCTGGGTGATATGCCCGGTGGCACGTGGTTCGGCGGACGGCGGCAGCACGCCGAGTGCGTCATAAGCCGCGGCGAATGCCCGTTCGTGGGTGGCGGCCCATTCCCACCACGGCCGGCCCGCCTCGGCGGCCTTGATCAGGATCTTGTCGTCGATATCGGTGACATTGCGGATGAATGCGACGTCGAGGCCCTTGGCCGCCAACCAGCGCCGGAGCACGTCGAACGCCACCCCACTGCGGACATGGCCGATGTGCGGCAAGCCCTGCACGGTGGCGCCGCAAAGATAAATGGAAACCTGACCGGGCCGCAGCGGCACGAATTCGCGCACATCACCGGTGAAGGTGTCGTGTAAGCGAAGGCCGGTCACGACGTCGCAGCTTACCGGGAAGTTTCGATCACCAAGGCGGTGGCGACGGCGGCCATGCCCTCGCCGCGGCCGGTGAGGCCGAGGCCGTCGGTCGTGGTGGCCGAAACCGATACCGGTGCCCCGAGCAAGTCGGAGAGCACCTGCTGGGCCTCCAGGCGGCGCGGCCCGATCTTCGGCCGGTTCGCGATCACCTGAACTCCGGCATTGCCGGGCGTGAATCCGGCCTGCGCTAACAACTCCCGGACATGGCTCAGCATCTGAGCTCCGGTAACCCCACGCCACTGCGGCTGATCCACCCCGAACACCGTGCCCAGATCGCCCAGTCCCGCGGCGGACAGCAGCGCATCGCACAGCGCGTGGACGGCGACGTCGCCGTCGGAGTGACCCGAACACCCATCGGCACCGTCGAAATGCAGACCCAGCAGCCGGCAGGGCCGACCGGGTTCGATCGGATGTACGTCGGTTCCGATACCGACCCTGGGCAACGGCACGCTCACTGGCTCAGCACCGCCCGGGCCAGTCGGAGGTCCAGTGCCGTGGTGATCTTGAATGCCAACGCGTCGCCGGCCACGGTGTGCACCGGCACGCCCATGTTCTCCACCCACGCGGCGTCGTCAGTGACGTTCCCGGCACCGGCCCGCTCACACGCCCGCCGCAGCAGCTCCGCCTCGAAGCCCTGCGGGGTCTGTACGGCACGCAACCCGGCCCGTTCGGGTGTGCCCAGAACCACGCCGTTGGAATCGACGGCCTTGATGGTGTCGGCCACCGGGACCACCGGAATGACCGCGCGCATCCCGTCGCGCAGGGCAGCGACCACACGCTGGATCTGCGCAGTCGGCGTCAACGGCCGCGCCGCATCGTGCACCAGGACGAAATCCGGGTCCCCCACCGCGGCAAGTGCGAGGCGAACGGTATCCGGACGCTCAGGGCCACCCGCGACCACGGTGACCTCGCCGTCGACGTCATCGAACATCAAGACGGTTTGCCCGACGCGATCCGCGGGAACCGCGACCACCACCCGGGCGATCACACCCGAGGCGAACAGGCCGTGGACCGAACGCTGCAGCATCGTCCGGCCATCGAGTTCAACGAAGGCTTTGGGAAGGCCAGCGCCGAGGCGCTGCCCGGAGCCCGCCGCCGGGACTACGGCGACCGTGTCCGACACCGATGCCCGCCGAATCAGGACGCGGCGGCCAGGACCTCGTCGAGAATGATCGAAGCCTTGGCGTCGTTGGTGTTCTCGGCCAGAGCCAGTTCACCGACAAGAATCTGCCGCGCCTTGGCCAGCATCCGCTTCTCACCGGCGGACAGGCCGCGTTCCTGATCCCGACGCCACAGGTCCCGCACAACCTCGGCGACCTTGTTGACGTCACCGGAGGCCAGCTTCTCAAGATTTGCCTTGTACCGGCGCGACCAGTTGGTGGGCTCCTCGGTGTGCGGCGCGCGCAGCACCTGGAACACCTTGTCGAGGCCCTCCTGACCCACCACGTCACGAACGCCCACGTATTCGGCGTTGTCTGCGGGCACTCGAACGGTCAGATCACCCTGGGCGACCTTCAAAACGAGGTATTCCCTCGCTTCGCCTTTGATAGTTCGGGTTTCGATCGCTTCGATCAATGCGGCACCGTGATGCGGGTAAACAACGGTGTCTCCGACCTTGAAAATCATCAGTTTCGAGCCCCTTTCACCTTTCAATGCTAGCACGGGGACCGGCGGCGGGTGGATCAACGGTGCA
>CAMCWJ010000026.1 GCA_945882475.1 Bifidobacterium breve | reverse complement strand
GAGTGCCATCTCGCTCATCGACAAGATCGGCCGCAAGCCGCTGCTGTTGATCGGCTCGGCCGGGATGGCCGTCACTTTGGCTACGATGGCCTTCATCTTCGGCACTGCGGGAAGCGTGCTGAACGATGAAGGCGTGAAGATCCCCCACCTGACCGGTGCGCAAGGACCCATCGCCCTGATCGCGGCGAACCTGTTCGTGGTGGCCTTCGGCATGTCCTGGGGCCCGGTGGTGTGGGTGCTGCTCGGCGAGATGTTCCCCAACCGCATCCGCGCCGCCGCACTGGGTCTGGCCGCGGCCGGGCAGTGGGCGGCCAACTGGTTGATCACCGTCAGCTTCCCGGAGTTGCGCAACCACCTTGGCCTGGCTTACGGCTTCTATGCCCTGTGCGCCTTCCTGTCACTGGCGTTCGTCTGGCGCTGGGTGCGGGAGACCAAGGGCGTCGCCCTGGAGGACATGCAGGGCGAATTGGCGGGGAACAAACCGGCGGTGGCCTGAATCAACGCCTGGCATGGAACAATCGCAGGTCGTGAAGACCTTCGAGGATCTGTTCGCCGAACTCGGTGAACGTGCCCGCACCCGTCCGGCAGGTAGTGCCACCGTGGCCGCGCTGGATTCCGGTGTGCACGCCCTGGGCAAGAAGATCCTCGAGGAGGCCGGCGAGGTGTGGTTGGCCGCCGAGCACGAATCCGACGAGGCCCTGGCCGGGGAGATCAGCCAGTTGCTGTATTGGACCCAGGTGCTGATGATCGCCCGCGGGCTGGGTCTCGATGACGTCTACCGGAAGCTGTAGGGAGCCGGCCATGTTGCGTGTCGCGGTGCCCAACAAGGGTGCGTTGTCGGAATCGGCCGCCGAGATCCTCTCCGAGGCCGGGTACCGGCGGCGCACCGATCCCAAAGACCTGACCGTCGTTGACCCGGCCAACGGCGTGGAGTTCTTCTTCCTGCGGCCCAAGGACATCGCGATCTACGTCGGCTCCGGTGAACTGGACTTCGGGATCACCGGCCGGGATCTGGCCGCCGAGTCCGATGCGCCGGTGCGCGAACGTTTGGCACTGGGCTTCGGATCGTCGAGCTTCCGCTACGCCGCGCCCGTCGGGAGATCGTGGACGGTTGCGGATCTGGCCGGGAAGCGAATCGCGACGGCATACCCGAATCTGGTCCGAAAAGACTTGGCGGCCAGGGGAATCGATGCGACCGTGATCCGGCTCGACGGTGCCGTCGAGATCTCGGTGCAACTCGGGGTGGCCGACGCAATCGCTGATGTGGTCGGTTCCGGTCGGACGCTGAGCCTGCACGATCTCGTCGCTTTCGGTGAGCCACTGGTGGATTCCGAGGCGGTGCTCATCGAACGCACCGATGCCGAGGAGAACCGCGCCGCGCGCGATCAACTCGCCGCCCGGGTGCAGGGTGTGGTGTTTGGCCAGCAGTATCTGATGCTCGACTACGACTGCCCGCGTGCGGTGCTCGAGGCGGCGACCGCGGTCACCCCGGGCCTGGAGTCACCGACCATCGCGCCACTGGCGGACCCGGACTGGGTGGCGGTGCGAGCCTTAGTGCCCCGCCGTGAGGTCAACGACATCATGGATCGGATCGCGGCCATCGGCGCCAAGGCGATCTTGGCCTCCGACGTGCGGTTCTGCCGGTTCTAGTCGTGCTAGCGTCCCGTTCATGACCCACGCCCTGGTACTGCTGCTGGCCCTGCTGATCGGCGTGGTCGCCGGACTGCGCACGTTCACCGCGCCCGCGGTGATCGCCTGGGCGGCGGCCCTGCACTGGATCAACCTCTCGGGGACGTGGGCATCATGGGTGGGGCACTGGGCGACCGTGGCGATCCTCACGGTGCTGGCTGTCGCCGAACTCGTCAGCGACAAGATGCCCACTCTGCCCAGTCGCAAGAGCGCGCCGCAGTTTCTGGCGCGGATCGCCGCCGGGGCGTTCGCCGGCGCGGTACTGGGAACCGCGTGGGGATACCGGTGGGGCAGCCTGGGGGCCGGCATGATCGGCGCGGTGCTGGGCACCCTCGGCGGGTACGCGGCCCGCACCGCACTGGTGCGCTCCAACGGCGGTCGTGACCGGCCGATCGCACTGTTCGAGGACGCCACCGCCGTCGTCGCCGGCGTCGCCATCGCGTACGCCACCAGCGCCCTCTGATCAGTGCGCGTGGATGACCACGCCCCGGATATTGCGGCCGGCGAGCATGTCGTCGTAGGCCTCGTTGATCTCGTCCAGTTTGTACTCGGCGGTGATGGTCTCGTCGAGCAGGAGCTTGCCGTCCCGGTAGAGGCTGAGCAGCCGCGGTATGTCGGCGCGCGGGTTGGCCTCACCGTAGAGGCTGCCGAGTAGGCGCTTCTGGAACAGCGTGATCATCGCCGTCGGCACAGTGGGCGTCACGGCTGCCACCGGAGCCAGTGCGGTCAGTACCACCGCACCACCCTTGGAGACGATGCCGAACGCCTCGTCGATGATCGGTCCCTCGATCAAGCCGACGGTCAGGATCGCCGAGTCGGCCATCACCCCGCGGGTCAACTCGCCCACCAGCGCGGTGGCTTCGGGCATCGAGGTGGTGAAGTGGGTGGCCCCGAACTCAAACGCCTTGTCCCGCTTGGCTTCCACGATGTCAACGACGATGATCTTCTCGGCACCTGCCAGCCGTGCGCCCTGGATGGCGCCGCTGCCGATCCCGCCGCAGCCGATCACCACCACGGTGTCGCCGGGGCGGACGTCGGCGGTGTTGACCGCCGACCCCCAACCGGTGGTGACGCCGCAGCCCAGCAGGCAGGCCCGCGACAGCGGAATGTCGTCGTCGATCTTGATCATCGACGCCTCCGGCACGGTGCCGTACGGGGCGAAGGTGCCCAGGCCGATGGCGGCGTAGACGTCCTGTCCGCGGGCGTGCCGGCGGAAGGTGCCGTCGGGTTGCAGCCCGATGAGGCTGTTGGCGCCCATGTCGCACAGGTTCGAGCGTCCCGTCGCGCACCAGCGACATCGCCCGCACGCCGGAAGGAAGGCGGCCACCACGTGGTCGCCCACCTTCAGATCCCGCACCCCGGGGCCGAGTTCCACCACGACACCGGCACCCTCGTGGCCGCCGATGATCGGCACCGGCGCGGGCAGGTCGCCGGTGCGGATGTGGTGATCGGAGTGGCACAGTCCGGTGGCCTCGAAGGACACCATGACCTCGCCGTCGCGCGGCGGGTCGAGGTCGACCTCCTCGACACTCCAGTCCTGTTCGTAGTCCCACAGGACGGCGGCATTCATCTTCATCGGGTTCCGAACGGTCGAGGTGGCAGTGCGGGTGAGCATACGACGAGCGGGCGCTGACCACTGCCGCCACGCCACCCGGACTGTGGCAGGCTGAACCGCTGTGACCGCCGACGCCCCGCGCAGGACCGGGCCGTTCGCCGTCGGCGACCGGGTTCAGTTGACCGACCCCAAGGGCCGGCACTACACGATGATCCTCGCCACCGGCGCCGAGTTCCACACCCACCGCGGCATCGTCTCGCACAACGACGTTATCGGTCTGGCGGAGGGCAGCGTGATCAAGTCCTCCGGGGGCGACGCGTTCCTGGTGCTGCGGCCACTGCTGGTGGACTACGTGATGTCGATGCCGCGCGGTGCGCAGGTGATCTATCCCAAGGACGCCGCGCAGATCGTCCACGAGGGCGACATCTTCCCCGGCGCCACGGTGCTGGAGGCCGGTGCCGGATCCGGCGCGCTGACCTGTTCGCTGCTGCGCGCGGTCGGACCCGACGGGCAGGTGATCTCGTATGAGGTCCGCGACGACCACGCCGAGCACGCCCGGCGCAATGTCGCGACGTTCTTCGGCGCCGATCCCGCGAACTGGCGGCTGATCATCTCCGATGTCGCCGACTCTGACCTTCCCGGGGCATCGGTGGACCGTGCTGTGCTCGACATGCTGGCCCCGTGGGACGTCCTGGAGTCGATCGCCGGGCTGCTGGTGCCCGGCGGGGTGCTGATCGTCTACGTCGCGACCGTCACCCAGTTGTCCAGGACCGTCGAGGCGATGCGCGCCCAGCAGTGCTGGACCGAGCCGCGATCCTGGGAGTCGCTGCAGCGCGGTTGGAACGTCGTCGGGTTGGCGGTGCGACCGGAGCACACCATGCGCGGGCACACCGCGTTCCTGATCTCCGCGCGCCGGCTGGCACCGGGCACCGTGACACCGCTTCCGCAGCGCAAGAAGGGCCGCGGGACGGTTTAGTCGTCCCTTCCTAGTCGTCGGGGCGCCGCAAATCCCTTCGCGCGGAAAGTAATTCGATCTCCGGACGGCCTGCGACCAATCGCTCGGCGGCGTCGAGCACCTCGACCACGTGCGCACGGTCGGCGGCCACCACCGCCACCCCGATGCCGGCCCGGCGATGCAGATCCAGTGCGCCGGTTTCGGCGGCCGACACCGCAAACCGGCGCCGCAACTCCGCCACGATCGGCCGTACCACCGATCGTTTCTCCTTCAGCGATCCAATGTCGCCGAGCAGGATGTCGAACTCAAGCCAACCGATCCACATGGGGGGCCGCCGGTTCGGTGCTCTGCGTCAGGTGTCGGGGTCAGCCGTTGAACATGCTGATCACGAGCCCGGCCGAGGCGCGGGACAGCTTCCAGCCGCCCTGATCGACGAAGACGATGCTCTGGGAGATCGGTGCCATCGCCGGGCCGGTCGCGGTGACGCTGGCACTCGCCGCGCCCGCGCCGGCCGGGCCGATGTCGGCGACCGAGAAGTTCAGCGGCAACTGGCCCTTGGCGACCGCGTTCTTCATGAGGCCGTCAGCGGCGCGGGCCTCGACCCGCCCGATGCCGCCCTCGACCAGATAGCTCTTGGCGGCGAAACCCACGTTGGGGTCGGCCAGCCCGTAGAGCACGCTGTAGAGCTGGTCTGGCGTCGGTAGGGCTGCAGCAGGGTCCAGCGGCAGGGGAGTGCCGAAGACGACCGGTTGCACGGCCGGCACCGGGGCGGACGCCAGGGTCGCCACCGAGGTCACGCCTGCGGCGGCGCCGATGATCCCGGCGGCGGCAATGCCCGTGGCTAGGAGTTTTCCGATCACGAAGGTCCTTTCGATCGACCCGGTTCACCTGCGAGGTTAACAGTCTCGTCAGGGTGTCGACATTTCCTAAGGGCCCATGATGGTCTAATCGCCGGTAGCGTTGGAGGATCCACCACGCCAGCTTCGGTGCGGAGAAGGAGCCTGATGACTGACTCGAACTACCCCGACGCCTACGGGTCCGATGCCTATGGGTCAGACGCCTATGGGTCAGACGAGGGGGATGCTGCCGAGCTCGAGCAGCTGCGCCGCGAGGCCGCGATCCTGCGCGAGCAATTGCAGAACTCGGTCGGTGGGCAGCGGGGTGTGCGCGATGTGCAGCAACTCGAGGCGCGGCTGGATTCGTTGGCGGCCCGCAACGCCAAGCTGATGGACACCCTCAAAGACGCCCGTCAGCAACTGCTGGCGCTGCGCGAGGAGGTCGACCGGCTGGGTCAGCCGCCCAGCGGTTACGGCGTGCTGCTGGCGGTCCAGGAGGACGACACCATCGATGTGTTCACCTCCGGCCGCAAAATGCGCCTGAGCTGCTCACCCAACATTGACCTCAAGACGCTGAAGATGGGGCAGACGCTCCGGCTCAACGAGGCTCTCACGGTTGTGGAGGCCGGTTCGTTCGAGGCTGTCGGTGAGGTCAGCACCCTGCGTGAGGTGCTGGCGGACGGACATCGCGCACTGGTGGTCGGCCACGCCGACGAGGAGCGCATCGTGTGGCTGGCCGAGCCCCTGGTGGCGCTGGAGGACATGGCGCCCGAGGTGGCCGCCACCCTGGAGGACGATCAGCTGCCGCGCCGGCTGCGCCCGGGGGACTCGCTGCTGGTCGACACCAAGGCCGGCTACGCCTTCGAGCGCATCCCCAAGGCCGAGGTGGAGGACCTCGTTCTGGAGGAGGTGCCCGACGTCGCCTACAGCGACATCGGTGGCCTGACCCGCCAGATCGAACAGATCCGCGACGCCGTCGAACTGCCGTTCCTGCACAAAGAGCTGTACCGGGAGTACTCGCTGCGCCCGCCCAAGGGTGTGCTGCTCTACGGCCCGCCCGGCTGCGGTAAGACGCTGATCGCCAAGGCGGTGGCCAACTCGCTGGCCAAGAAGATGGCCGAGGTTCGCGGCGAGGACGCCCGCGAAGCCAAGTCCTACTTCCTCAATATCAAGGGTCCGGAACTGCTGAACAAGTTCGTCGGCGAGACCGAGCGCCACATCCGGCTGATCTTCCAGCGGGCCCGGGAGAAGGCTTCCGAGGGCACCCCGGTGATCGTGTTCTTCGACGAGATGGACTCGATCTTCCGCACCCGCGGCACCGGTGTCAGCTCCGACGTGGAGACCACGGTGGTGCCCCAGTTGCTCAGCGAGATCGACGGCGTCGAGGGTCTGGAGAACGTCATCGTCATCGGTGCCTCCAACCGCGAGGACATGATCGATCCGGCGATCCTGCGACCGGGTCGCCTCGACGTCAAGATCAAGATCGAACGCCCGGATGCCGAAGCGGCACAGGACATCTTCAGCAAGTACCTCACCGAGGGGCTGCCGGTGAACGCCGACGATCTCGCCGAATTCGGCGGCGACCGCACGGCGTGCATCGAGGCGATGATCGAGAAGGTCGTCCACCGGATGTACGCCGAGATCGACGACAACCGCTTCCTTGAGGTCACCTACGCCAACGGCGACAAAGAGGTGATGTACTTCAAGGACTTCAACTCCGGCGCGATGATTCAGAACGTCGTCGACCGGGCCAAGAAGTACGCGATCAAGTCGGTGCTCGAGAGCGGTCAGCACGGTCTGCGCATTCAGCACCTGCTCGATTCGATCGTCGACGAGTTCTCTGAGAATGAGGATCTGCCGAACACCACCAATCCCGATGACTGGGCGCGGATCTCGGGCAAGAAGGGCGAGCGGATCGTCTACATTCGCACGCTGGTGAGCGGCAAGACGTCGAGCACCAGTCGGACCATCGACACTGAGTCGAACCTGGGGCAGTACCTGTAGCTCCGTGGCGTCCGGTCAAAACTGGAGCGAATAGCTGTTGGCCAGGTCGTCCTGGGTGACATGCGCGTCGCGGTCGGTGGTGTCCACCCGCAGCGGCTCGGTCAGCGTCCGGGTCTGGTAGGCCCAGCCCGCCGGCAGGGTCAGTCGGCTCGCCAGCCCGGGTAGATCCGCCAGTGCCAGGTTCGCATCGACGGTCTGGCTCCAGGTCTGCATCACCCAGCGCTGTCCCTGCGGGTCGAGGAGTTCGAACACCGGGCGCCCGGCGGCGAAGATGAAAATCGCCTTTCGGGCGACCTTGTTCACGCTGTAGGGCGCGGGGTTCATCGACGACAACTGCACGACTGCCTGCTCGATCATGTCGATGCCGCCGAAACTCCTGGTCTGCTGCGGCCCGGCCGCATGTTTCTCGATGCCGCTCATCAACCAGTACCTGGGGCCGTTGAGCAATGCGGCGACCGCGCCGTTGTCCTTTGCGATCGACTCGGCGTCGAGTTTGTCCCACAGTTCGGCCGGGCAGTCGTTGAGCGGAAAGCTGTTGTACACCGCGGCTTCGGGCCCGGTCTCGGTCATCCGGACCAGCAACACCTCGCCGTAGCGCTTGCCGAACACGTCATTCGTCGAGTCAGTCATGCGCCCGCCTCCGGTAGGGGGCCTCCGGTTGGGGCCTCTGGTTGAGCCTCCCGGTACCGCGACCGGGCCAGCATGGTCAGTTTCAGATTGTCGATCATCGGGTCGAGGAACTGCGAGCGGTACTCGGTGTCGGTGACCGCCTTGGCCGACAGGTACATGAACGTGATCGCGGTCAACAACATGGTGGTCTGGATCAGCGAATCCGGAACCGGCAGAGTCATTCCCAGCAGATGACCGTCCGGCCGGCCATTGCCGCGGGTCCAGGCGTCGAGCACCTCGGGGCTGACCAGGATCAGCCCCAGCACGAAGAACACCGCACCGGTCATCAGCGCGACGGTGAGCACGTGCGCCAGTTGCGAGATGGCTACCACGAACGCCGCATTGGCCCGCTCGGCCAACGAAAGCCGGTCGGCGTGCGGCGGATCGGGCAGTGCCCCGAACGGGGTCGCGCTCAGCGCGTCGGGTTCGCCCGTGACCGGGCCTGCGGCCGAGGCGGCGAGCAACGTCCGCAACTGCTCCAGCGTGCTGGACACCAGAAACGACCCGGCGACCAGCAGCAGAAAGCCGATGCCCAGCCATAGCCGGCCACGCGAGATCAGTGACGTCATCAACCACACGTAGGTGTTGAAGAACACCAGGAAGGTCAGCAGCACCACCGGCAGCGCGCGGACGAACATGCCGCCGATCAGAGTCAGGTTGGTCGCCGTCAGTTCCGCGACCCAGCCCAACACCGAGCCGAGGCCGGTCGCGGTGAGCACCAGGATCGCCGCGACGGCCGATCCCAGGAGTGCGACGTTGACCCCGACGCGCGAACTGGGCCCACCGAACAACGCACCCAGGATGATCACTGCCACAGCGACATTGGCCGCCACCGCGCGTATTCTGGTGGACTCGATGCGTGACACCAGCCACCCGGCCAGCGCCGCAGCCGGCAGCAGGATAACCACCAACGCGAGCACTACACCCTCGGGCAGATTGGGCCGGCCGACGATGTCGATGGTGTGCTCGCCGGCGAGGGCGACGATCGCGATCGAGGTGGCGGCGATCACCGCGAGGCCGGCCAGTGCCGGTGCCGAACGGCTCCATACCCGGCGCAGCAGCGCCGAGGGCCGCACCACGGCAGGCAGGCCCTGCGCGAGGAACCAGTGTTCGGCCGCGTCGCGGTCGAAGGTGTCGGGTCGGCTCATCGAGGCGAACCCTAGCGCCCCGTTACGCTATCGGTATGCAGCGGATCATCGGTACCGAGGTGGAGTACGGGATCTCGTCGCCGTCGGACCCCACTGCCAACCCGATCCTCACCTCCACCCAGGCGGTACTGGCCTACGCCGCCGCCGCCGGCCTGCAGCGGGCCAAGCGCACCCGCTGGGACTATGAGGTCGAGTCGCCACTGCGCGACGCCCGCGGTTTCGACCTGAGCCGGGCTTCGGGTCCGCCGCCCATCGTCGACGCCGACGAGGTGGGGGCGGCGAACATGATCCTGACCAACGGGGCCCGCCTCTACGTCGATCACGCGCACCCGGAGTACTCCGCCCCCGAGGTCACCGATCCGATGGACGCGGTCATCTGGGACAAGGCGGGCGAGCGGGTGATGGAGGCCGCCGCGCGGCACGTCGCCAGTGTGCCCGGCGCGGCCAAGCTGCAGTTGTACAAGAACAATGTCGACGGCAAGGGTGCGTCGTACGGCACCCACGAGAACTATCTGATGAGCCGCCAGACCCCGTTCTCGGCGGTGATCTCCGGGCTGACTCCCTTCCTGGTCTCCCGCCAGGTCGTCACCGGGTCGGGCCGGGTGGGCATCGGCGTCTCCGGCGACGACCCCGGCTTCCAGCTCTGTCAGCGCGCCGACTACATCGAGGTCGAGGTCGGCTTGGAGACCACTCTCAAGCGCGGCATCATCAACACCCGCGACGAACCGCACGCCGACGCCGACAAGTACCGGCGGCTGCACGTCATCATCGGTGATGCCAACCTGGCCGAGACCTCGACCTACCTCAAGGTCGGCACCACCGCGCTGGTGCTCGACCTGATCGAGGAGGGCGGAGCGCACGGCCTGGACCTGTCCGATCTGGCGCTGGCCCGACCGGTGCACGCGGTGCACGTGATCAGCCGGGATCCGACGCTGCGCGCCACGGTGGCCCTGGCCGACGGCCGGGAACTCACCGCACTGGCGATGCAGCGCATCTACCTCGAGCGGGTGGCTACGTTGCTCGAGGCCCGCGACCCCGATCCCCGCGCCGCTCACGTCGTCGAGACCTGGGCGCACGTCCTGGATTTGCTGGAACGCGACCCGATGGAATGTGCCGAGTTGCTGGACTGGCCGGCCAAGTTGCGCCTACTCGAGGGGTTCCGTCAGCGGGAGAACCTCACCTGGTCGGCTCCGCGGTTGCAACTGGTGGATCTGCAGTACTCCGATGTACGGCTGGACAAGGGTCTCTACAACCGTCTGGTGGCCCGCGGGTCGATGAAACGACTCGTCACCGAACAGCAGGTGCTCGACGCCGTCGACAATCCTCCGACCGACACCCGGGCATATTTCCGCGGCGAGTGCCTGCGCCGGTTCGGCGCCGACATTGCCGCGGCGAGTTGGGACTCGGTGATCTTCGACCTCGGCGGTGAATCGCTGGTCCGGATCCCCACCCTGGAGCCGTTGCGCGGCAGCAAGGCGCACGTCGGGGCGCTGCTGGACTCGGTGGACAGCGCTGCCGAACTGGTGGCGCAACTGACGACCTGAGGGCACCCGTCCGGGGCCGGACGGTACTGTGGGACCCGGCGGTGAAGCCGTCGACGGAGCATGGAGGCAGCGGTGGCGCAAGAACAGACCAAGCGTGGTGGCGGCGGCGGGGACGACGACCTCTCCGGTGACGCTGCCGGCGGCCAGGAGCGTCGCGACAAACTCGCCGCGGAGACCGACGACCTGCTGGACGAAATCGACGACGTGCTGGAGGAGAACGCCGAGGACTTCGTGCGGGCGTACGTCCAAAAGGGCGGCCAGTGAACTGGCCGTTCCCTGACGATCGCTCGGCCCTCAACTCAGCTCTGACCGGTTCCTTCGTCGCATCCGGCGACCAGTCCTCGTTCGCCGAGTTGCTTCGGCGCAGCGCACCGGAACTGCTGCCCGCGGCGGGCCGCGCCGGTGCGTCACCCGCATCGATCGGCCGGGCGGAGGCCGCCGGTGACGCCCTTCCGCACGGCACCACCATCGTCGCGCTGAAGTATCCGGGCGGTGTGTTGATTGCCGGCGACCGCCGGTCCACCCAGGGCAATATGATCGCCGGCCGCGATGTGCAGAAGGTCTACATCACCGACGACTACACCGCGACCGGTATCGCCGGGACAGCTGCTTTGGCAATGGAATTCGCACGTTTGTATGCCGTCGAACTCGAGCACTACGAGAAGCTCGAGGGCGTGCCGATGACATTTGCGGGCAAGGTGAACCGGCTGGCGATTATGGTGCGCGGCAACCTGGGCGCTGCACTGCAGGGCTTCATCGCGCTGCCACTGCTGGTGGGCTACGACCTCAACGCCCCCGATGCCAATGCCGCCGGGCGGATCGTGTCGTTCGACGCGGCCGGCGGCTGGCACATCGAAGAGGAGGGCTACCAGGCGGTTGGCTCGGGTTCGCTGTTCGCCAAAGCCTCCATGAAGAAGCTCTATCCCGCTGTGGCAGATGCGGATTCGGCGCTGAAGGTGGCCGTCGAGGCGCTCTATGACGCCGCCGACGACGACTCCGCGACCGGCGGTCCGGATCTGGTCCGCGGCATCTACCCGACCGCGGTCACCATCGACGCAGACGGCGCCCAGGATGTGGCCGGGGAGCGCATCGTGCGCTTGGCCCGCGAGGTGATCGCCAGCCGTTCGGGCAACGACGAGTTCGGCCTCGGCGGCGGCCCGAGCAACCAGGCGCCCCGGGCGGATTCATGAGCTTTCCGTACTTCATCTCGCCCGAACAGGCGATGCGGGAGCGATCCGAGATCGCACGAAAGGGCATCGCCCGGGGCCGCAGCGTGGTCGCGATGGCCTACGCCGGGGGCGTGCTCTTCGTCGCCGAGAACCCGTCGCGCTCGCTGCAGAAGGTCAGCGAGATCTATGACCGGGTGGGCTTCGCGGCGGTGGGCCGGTTCAACGAGTTCGACAGCCTGCGCCGCGGCGGCATCCAGTACGCCGACACCCGCGGGTACGCCTACGACCGTCGCGACGTGACCGGACGGCAGTTGGCCAATGTTTACGCGCAGACACTCGGCACGATCTTCACCGAGCAGCCCAAGCCTTACGAGGTGGAACTGTGTGTCGCCGAGGTGGCCCACTTCGGTGAGACCAAGCCCCCCGAGTTGTACCGGATCACCTACGACGGGTCGATCGCAGACGAGCCGCACTTCGTCGTGATGGGCGGTACCACCGAGCCAATCATCAACGCGCTCAAGGAGTCCTACTCCGAGAATGCCGAACTCGCCGAGGCCGTTCGCATCGCCGTAGACGCGTTGCGGGCGGGCATCGTCAGCGCTAACTCCGGCGCCACCCCACCCGCGGAGCCGCGGGTCCTGGGCCCGAGCACCCTTGAGGTCGCGATCCTCGACGTCAACCGCCCGCGGCGGGCCTTCCGGCGAATCATCGGCCCGGCGCTTGACGCCGTACTACCGGCGGACGACGCCGGCTGATCAGGGCGCGCAGCCGGAGTTGTAGCTCAGCGAGCGCGATCCGTAGTTCAGCGGCCCATAGGGCAGTGCCTCATGGGTGAGCGAGTCGGAGCACTGGGTGTAGGAGATCGGCTCGATCCGGTGCTCCGGCCCGCGCGCCGGTGCCGGCGGCGGTTCGGGAACCATCCAGCTCAGGGTCACCACGACGACTCCGGCCAACGCCAGCAGATACGTCCACAGCCGGCGGCCGGGCGCCTCGTCGGAATCCACGCGGGCAAGCGTAGTGACTCCCGCCCCATGACGCGACGGCACCACGCCGCCGTGTCGTCCTTGTGACCTGACCCGGTACCGCTTTGCTAATGACCTGCGCCACACCTGTTGAGGCGTTGCTGGCCGGTAACCAGTAGGCTCGTGCCGTGCAGCGGCGGATCATGGGTATCGAGACCGAGTACGGAGTCACCTGCACATTTCACGGCCACCGGCGGTTGAGCCCGGACGAAGTCGCGCGCTACCTGTTTCGCCGGGTGGTGTCCTGGGGCCGGAGTTCGAACGTCTTTCTGCGCAACGGGGCGCGGCTGTACCTCGATGTCGGCAGCCATCCCGAGTACGCCACCGCCGAGTGCGACAACCTGATTCAGCTCGTCACTCACGACCGCGCCGGCGAGCGGGTGCTGGAGGACCTGCTGGTCGACGCCGAGCAGCGCCTCGCCGATGAGGGCATTGGCGGCGACATCTACCTGTTCAAGAACAACACCGACTCGGCCGGTAACTCCTACGGCTGCCACGAGAACTACCTGATCGTGCGGGCCGGCGAGTTCTCCCGGATCTCCGATGTGCTGCTGCCATTCCTGGTGACCCGGCAGCTGATCTGCGGCGCCGGCAAGGTGCTGCAAACCCCGAAGGCGGCCACCTTCTGCCTGTCGCAGCGCGCCGAACACATCTGGGAGGGCGTCTCGAGCGCCACCACCCGCAGCCGGCCGATCATCAACACCCGCGACGAACCGCATGCCGACGCCGAGAAGTACCGCCGGCTGCACGTCATCGTCGGTGACTCCAACATGAGCGAGACGACCACCATGCTCAAGGTCGGCACCGCCTCGCTGGTGCTGGAGATGATCGAAGCCGGGGTCCCATTCCGGGACTTCTCGCTGGACAATCCGATCCGCGCGATCCGCGAGGTCAGCCATGACCTGACCGGCCGGCGGTCGGTGCGGTTGGCCGGCGGTCGGCAGGCCAGTGCCCTGGACATCCAGCGCGAGTACTACGCCCGCGCGGTCGATTACCTGCAGTCCCGCGAACCCAGCACCCAGATCGATCAGGTAGTCGATCTGTGGGGCCGCCAACTCGACGCCGTGGAGAGCCAGGACTTCGCCAAGGTCGACACCGAGATCGACTGGGTGATCAAGCGCAAGCTGTTCCAGCGCTACCAGGACCGCTACAGCATGGAACTCTCGGACCCGAAGATCAGCCAGTTGGATCTGGCCTACCACGACATCAAACGCGGCCGCGGCGTGTTCGACATCCTGCAGCGCAAGGGGCTTGCCGCCCGGGTGACCACCGACGAGGACATCGAGGTGGCCGTGGACACCCCGCCGCAGACCACCCGGGCCAAACTGCGCGGGGAGTTCATCAGCGCCGCCCAGGAGGCCGGCCGGGACTTCACCGTCGACTGGGTGCACCTCAAGCTCAACGACCAGGCTCAGCGCACCGTGCTGTGCAAGGATCCGTTCCGCTCCAGCGACGAACGGGTGAAACGGCTCATCGCCAGCATGTGATGTGCACGGGCCTGCGCCCGGTTGCGGTTAAGGTTGGCCGCGTGGGGACCTCGAAGGTCGAACGGCTGATGAATCTGGTGATCGCGCTGCTGTCGACGCGCGGCTACCTGACCGCCGAACGGATCCGCGCCAACGTCGCCGGGTACGCCGAGTGCCGCACCGACGAAGCCTTCTCCCGGATGTTCGAGCGCGACAAGAACGAGTTGCGTGATCTCGGCATCCCGCTGGAGACGGGCCGGGCATCGTCGTTCGACCCGATCGAGGGTTACCGCATCAAACGTGACGCCTACGCCCTGCCCGACATCGACCTCACCCCGGACGAGGCGGCCGCTGTCGCGGTGGCCACCAAGCTCTGGGAGTCCTCGGAGTTGATCACCGCCACCCAGGGCGCACTGCTGAAACTGCGGGCCGCCGGGGTGGACGTCGACCCCGCGGTCGCGGTGGCCATCAGCACCGGCACCGGCCCGACCGGGCTGCGCGGTTCCGACGGCGTGCTGGGAATCCTGTTGGCTGCCATCGACTCCGGTCATGCCGTCGAGTTCGGACACCGGCCAACCCCGGTCGATTCCTACGCCACCCGCACCGTCGAACCGTGGGGTGTGGTGACCGCCCGCGGCCGCTGGTACCTCGTCGGCCACGACCGCGACCGCGACGCCACCAGGACGTTCCGGTTATCCCGTATCTCGGATGTGAAAACTGTTGGTGCACAGGGCGCGGTGACCCGGCCCGACGGCGTGGACCTGCGTGCGATCGTGGACGCCGCGATCGGGGCGGCGACCGGCGCCGCGGAGCCGGCTCTGGTCTGGGTGGCCGACGGGTTCGCCACCGCGCTGCGCCGGGCCGGCCGGTTGGTGGAGCGCCGCAGCGTCGGCGGGCGGGACGGCGAGGTCATCTCCCTCGACGTCGGGTCGGCCGATCAGTTGGCCCGCGACGTCGCCGGATACGGGGCCGACGCACTGGTGCTCGAACCGTCCTCGCTGCGCGAGAACGTGGTGGCCCGCTTGCGTGCCCAGGCGGTGGGCTCGTGACACCGGTGTCGACCCGGCTGGTCCGGTTGCTCAACATGGTTCCCTACTTCACCGCCAACCCCAGGGTGAGCTACGCCAAGGCCGCCGCCGACCTCGGGGTCACCCGCAAACAACTCGAACAGGACCTCAACCAACTCTGGTTGTGCGGACTGCCCGGGTACGGGCCCGGGGATCTGATCGACTTCGAGTTCTCCGGCGACACCATCGACGTCACCTTCTCGGCCGGCATGGACGCACCGCTGCGGCTGACCTCGCCCGAGGCCACCGGCCTGCTGGTCGCCCTGCGGGCGCTGGCCGACATCCCCGGCGTGGTGGACCCCGCCGCGGCCCGCAGTGCGATCGCCAAAATCGAGTCGGCTGCCGGGACCATCGCCGACGACGACGCGGTGGCCGCCGTCGAGGAGCCCGCCCCGGCCGAGAGCGACGCCGCGGCGGCGGTGCGGTCGGCGGTGCGCGATGCCCGGGCCCTGTCGATCGTCTACTACTCCGCGTCCCGCGACACCCTCTCCAGCCGGGTCATCGACCCGATCCGGGTGGTGCTCGTCGGCGACCACAGCTATCTGGAGGCATGGTCGCGGGAGGCCGAGGGGGTGCGGCTGTTCCGGTTCGACCGGATCGTCGAGGCCGAGGTGCTCGACGAGGCGTCCGCGCCGCCGCGTCCGGCCCTGGAGGCACCGCCGAACACCGCGCTGTTCGACGCCGACCCGGCCCTGCCGGCGGCAAGGGTCCTGGTCAGCCCGCGGGCGGCCTGGATGCTGGAGTACTTCCCGATGCGGGTGGTCACGGAACTGCCCGACGGCTCCTGCGAGGCGGCGATGACCTACGCGGCCGAGGAGTGGATGGCCCGGCTGATCCTGGGCTTCGGCGCGGACGTTCGGGTGCTGGCACCGGACTCGCTGGCCGCGCGGGTCCGGCAGGCGGCCGGGCAGGCGCTCGCGGCCTATGACCACCTCTCCGGCTGACCCCCCCTCTGGCTGACAGCTTTCCGATTAGAGCAACAGGGCAGGTGCGGTAGCATCGGAGCCGACGTCTGGAGGTTAGAAATGGGCAGTCTCAGTCCGTGGCACTGGTTAATCCTGGCTGCAGTCGCCGTCCTGCTTTTCGGGGCCAAGAAGTTGCCGGATGCCGCCCGCTCGCTGGGCAAGTCGATGCGCATCTTCAAGTCC
>CAMCWJ010000025.1 GCA_945882475.1 Bifidobacterium breve | reverse complement strand
TCTCCAGCAGGGTCTGCTCGGAATAGCCTGTGGTGCCTGCCATCTCGACGGCCTTGAGGGTGATGTCGCTGGCTACACGGGCGGCCTTGGCCTTGCCCATCGAGGCTTCCTTGGAGTTCGGGATGGAGTTGTCGGCCTGCCAGGCTGAGCGCACCGTCAGCAGGTAGCCGGCCTCCCAGTCGGCCTCCATCCGCAGGAACTCCGCGGCCGCCGCACTCTGGGCGTGCGCGGGCTTGTCGTAGGAGATCTCCACGCCGGCTTGCGTGAGGATGGCGCGCAACTCCTCAAGGGCTGCCCGGGCCACCCCGACGGCCATCGCGGCCACGATGGGCCGGGTGTTGTCGAAGGTCTCCATGACCCCGGCGAAGCCCTTCTCCACCTGGATCTCGGGACTGCCGAGCAGGTTCTCTTTGGGGATGCGCACGTTGTCGAAGCGGATCGCTGCGGTGTCGGAGGCCTTGATGCCAAGTTTGTGTTCGAGGCGTTCCACGCTGACGCCGGGATGCTCGCGCGGCACGATGAACGACTTGATGGCCGCGCGGCCCTGCGAGCGGTCCAGGGTGGCCCACACCACGATGTGGGTGGCCCGCGATCCGGCGGTGACGTAGATCTTCTCGCCGTTGATGACGTAGTCGTCGCCGTCGAGGACCGCCGTCGTCGATACCGCAGCCGAGTCCGACCCGAACGATGGTTCGGTGATCGCCATCGCCGCCCAGATGCCTGTGCCGAGGCGCTGCAGCTGTTCGTCGGTGGCCACTCCGGAGACGGCTGCATTGCCCAGTCCCTGACGCGGAACACTCAGCAGTAGCGCGATATCGCCCCAGGCGATCTCCAGGGCATTGACCAACGCGGACATGTTGGGGCCGTTGACATTCCCCTTCGGGCCGTCCTGCTTGCCGCGGAACGCGTCGGCGCCGGCGAGGGACTTGTTGGACTCCGAGAGCGCCTCGAACAGGGCGGCCAGGGTGTCGAGTTCGACCGGGTAGGCGTGCTCGTTGAGGTCGTATTTGCGCGAGATGGGCCGCAGCATCCGGGCCGCACCCTCGTGCGCGATGTCGATGACGGCCTCGAGCTTGCGCGGCATTTCGAGATTGATTGCCATTTAGAGAACCACCACTCCTTCAGCGACGCCGATGGCCCGCAGGTCGCGGTACCAGCGTTCGACCGGATGTTCCTTGGTGTAGCCGTGCCCGCCGAGCAACTGCACGCCGTCGAGTCCGATCCGCATTCCCTTGTCGGCGGCGAGCTTTCGGGCCAGAGCAGCTTCCCGGGCGAACGGCAGGCCGCGCTCTGCGCGGGCGGCGCCGCGCCAGGTGACCAACCGCAGCCCGTCGAGTTCGATCGCGATGTCGGCGCACATGAAGGCCACCGACTGGCGACGAGCGATCGGTTCACCGAACGCCTCGCGCTCTTTGACATACGGGATGACGTAGTCGAGGACGGCGTGGCAGGTGCCGACGGCCAGGGCCGCCCAGCCGAGCCGGGACAGTGCGATGGCATCGGAGTAATTCTGCGCGTGGTCGGCATCGTCGGTGCCCAGCCGCGCCGACAGCGGGACCGACACCTTGTCCAGCACCACCTGACCCAGTGCGGCGGCCCGGATACCCATGCTGCGATCGGTGGTCACCGTCAGCCCGGCGCTGTCGGCCTCGACGATGAACAGTTCGGGCTTACCGTTGAGTTGTGCTGCCACAATGAACAATTCGCACGTCGCGGCGGCCGGCACCAGGGACTTGACGCCGTCGAGACGGTAGCCGCTCGGGGTGCGGACGGCGGTGGTCTTCAGCATGGTCGGGTCGAAGAGCGGGTGCGGCTCGGCGATCATCACGCACGCCTGCGGCACGTTGTCGCCGGCGAACTCTGTGAGATAGCTGGCCTGCTGATCGGCGCTACCCCAGTGGGCCAGTGCTGCGGCCACCCCGCCGGGCGCCAGAATCGGCAGCGCGAGACCCATATCGCCGTAGGCGAGTGCCTCGGCCACCAGAGCGCTGGTGACAATCGTGCGGTTCTCGGCGATACCGTCGAACGCTTCGGGCACCTTGATGGCTGTGACGCCGAGTTCAGCTGCCTTACCGATCAGTTCGGGCGGATAGCTGGCGGCCTCATCGGCGTCGCGGGCGCCCGGGCGCAGGAACTCCTCGGCGAACTCATCGACCGTCTGCACGATCATCTTCTGGTCGTCATCGGGAGTGAGGTCGAAGTAGTCGGCCGTGCTCGGCTCCAGCCGGATCGGCGGCTTACCGATTCCCTGAATCTTCTTGAACTGACGCGTCGAGGCACCGGCGACGGAGAAGACCTGGGTGACGCCGAACTTCAGGCCGCGGTTGAGGGGGTCACGCAACTGGTGGCGGTCCAGGAAGGCGCGGCCGAGCAGAGGTGCGAGCAGTCCAAGGCCGATATCGGTTGCCGAACGCTTCTGCCGGTACTGGCCGACCGCGCTGTCGCGGGCGCGGGCACTCGGCCGCCGGGAGGGGACGATGTCCGTCATGACGACCGATCTTACTCCGAAGTAAGGTCAATCGACGCTGTTAGACGCCTCACACGTCAAGGGCTGCCAGCACCGCATCGTGCACCGGACCGTTGGTCGCCACCGCGCTACCGCCGTGCGGTCCGGGCCGTCCGCCCAGGCTCGTGAACGCCCCGCCGGCTTCGCGCACCAGGATGTCGAGGGGGGCCAGATCCCACAGCTTGACCTCCGGTTCGGCGGCGATGTCCACCGCACCCTCGGCCACCAGGCAGTAGGAGAAGAAGTCGCCGTAGGCCCGAACCCGCCACACCGCGTCGGTGAGCGCCACGAACTTCTCCCGCAGCCCGAGGTCGGCCCAGCCCGACAGGCTCGAGAACGACAGGCTGGCCGAGCCCAGATCCGCGACCGCGGAGACCGACAGCCGCCGCGGCTCGCCGCCACCGACGGACCCGTAGGCTCCCGTGCCGCGTGCCGCCCACCAGCGCCGGTTCAGTGCAGGCGCGCTGACCACACCCACCGTTGGCACACCGTCCTCCAGTAGCGCAATCAGGCTGGCCCACAACGGAACTCCGCGGACGAAGTTCTTGGTCCCGTCGATCGGGTCGATCACCCATTGCCGGCCCGACAGCACCGGGGTTCCGCCCTGCTCCTCGCCGAGGATGGCGTCACCGGGGCGCGCACCGGCCAGGACCGTCCGCAGTTCGGCCTCGACGGCCTCGTCGGCGTCGGTCACCGGCGTGAGATCGGGCTTGGTGTCGACCCGCAGGTCCAGGGCGCCGAATCGGGCCAGCGTGATCGCGTCGGCGCGGTCGGCCAAATCCAGGGCTAACTCGAGATCCTGGCGTACGCCGTCCGCGCTCATGGCTGCAGTCCTACCATGGCCTGATGGTGGAATTCGCGACGCTGGCACTCATCCTCGGTGCACTGGCGCTGATTTTAGGACCGCGACTGATGCGGCGGGGGCCGCGCGGGGAGTTGGCGCAGGGCACGCTGCTGGTGACCGGGGTGAGTCCGCGGCCCGATGTTCCGGGGGAGCAGTTCGTCACCATCAGCGGGGTGATCAACGGCCCGACGGTCAACGAACACGTTGTCTACCAACGAATGTCGGTGGACACCGGCAACTGGCCGACGATGGGCCAGCTCATCCCGGTGGTGTACTCGCCGAAGAACCCGGACAAGTGGAACTTCGCGCCGCCGCAGCCGCCGCAGCTTCCGCCACAGCCGCCACAGCCGCCGCAGTCGCCGCAGCCGCCCGGGATGTGAGGACCACTAGGGGTTGCGCCCGCCTCTTAGCGACAATGTCGTGCGGTGTGGCTATCGGGCGGGTGCGGGCCGCGGCGTCGGGACGCCACAGGGCGCCGGCGTCGGGACGTCACAGGGCGCCGTAGTCGCTAAGAGGCGGGCAACTCCGTCATGAGATCGGTAGGTCGGGAGTTGAGCTCCGAGAGGTCGGGAGCGACCCCGTCGCCACGGGCCTGCGGACGGACCCCCGGCCGCGTCAGCCGTGCGCGATCCGCAGCAGATCGGCCACGCTGACCACCTTGACCCGCGGCCGGCCGTGCGGTTCGCCGGTCGAGCGTTCGTGGGCGTCGATCTGCTGCCAGTGATCGTCGGTGACCACCAGCGGCTGGCGTTCGGCCAGCCAGGCGGCCAACTCGTCGGCGTAGTCGGCGCCCACCTCACCCTGCGGTTCGCTGGTCAGGTTCTCCCAGAGATTCTCGACGGTGTCCTGCGAGTCGCTCTTGTTGGTGCCGATCACCCCGGACGGCCCGCGCTTGATCCAGCCGGTCACATAGTCGTTGGTGCGGCCGATCACCTTGCCCCCGGTGTGCGGGATGGTGCCCCGGCTGTCGTCGAAGGGCAGACCCGGCACAGGCACCCCGTGATAGCCGACCGCGCGCACCACCAGATTCATCGGGTGCGTCTCCCGCTCACCGGTGTCGCGCGCCACCACGCGACCGTCGTGCTCGAGCAGTTCGTTGCGGCCCAGCACGATCTCCTCGACGCGCCCCGCGCCGTTGATCGCCACCGGGGAGGTGCAGAACCGGAAGACGATCCTTCGGTGCCCGGGCCGCGGTTCGCGGGTCGCGTAGTCGCGCAGCACTTTGATGTTGGCGGCCTCGGTCTTGCCCGCGGCCTGGGCGTCCTCGTCGCTGATGCCGGCCAGGTCGGCCGGGTCGACGATGACGTCGACGCCCTCCAGTTCGCCGAGCTCGCGCACCTCCAGGGTGGTGAACGCCGCCTGCAGCGGCCCGCGGCGCCCGACGATGACCACCTCGGAGATCCCGCGCTCGCGCAGCGCGTCCAGGGCGTGATCGGCGATGTCGGTGGTGGCCAGGGCCTCGGGGTCGGTCACAAGGATGCGGGCGACGTCGATGGCGACGTTGCCGTTGCCCACCACGACGGCCCGGCCGGTGGAGATGTCGGGTGCCATCTCGGCGAAGTGCGGGTGGGCGTTGTACCAGCCGACGAAGTCGACGGCCGGCACGCTGCCGGGCAGGTCCTCGCCGGGGATTCCCATGGTCCGGTCGGACTGGGTGCCCACCGCGTAGACCACCGCGTCGTAGCGGTCGGCAAGCTCGTCGACCGAGACATCCTGTCCCACAGTGATATTGCCGAAGAACCGGAACCGTGGGTCGGCTGAGGTCTTCTCGAAGGTCCGGCTGATCGACTTGATCTTGGGGTGGTCCGGCGCCACGCCGGAGCGCACCAAACCCCAAGGCGTCGGGAGCATTTCGAGCATGTCGATGTGGACGTCCGGGCCGTTGCCGGCGACCGACTCGTCGGCGAACCGCAGCAGCGAGGCGGCGGCGAAGTAGCCGGAAGGTCCGGCGCCGACGATCGCGACATAGTAAGGACGCATGCTGGGGATGGTAGTCGCGCCGGTAACCTGAGATCCCGTGGACCTTGATCGACAGTCTGACATCGCCGCGCTGGACGCCACCCTGACCACGGTGGAGCGGGTTCTCGACGTCGACGGACTGCGCGCCACGATCGAGAAACTCGAGCACGAGGCGGCCGACCCCAACCTCTGGAACGACCAGGCCCACGCTCAGCGGGTCAACAGCGAACTTTCTCACGCCCAGGCTGACCTGCGCCGGGTGGAGGGCCTGCGACGACGCCTCGACGACCTGCCTGTTCTCTACGAGATGGCCGAGGAGGAGCAGGGCGCGGGTGCGGCCGACGCGCTGGCCGAGGCCGACTCCGAATTGGCGTCGCTGCAGGCCGACATCGAGGCCCTGGAGGTTCGCACCCTGCTGTCCGGGGAGTACGACGAGCGCGAGGCACTGGTCACCATCCGGTCCGGGGCGGGCGGGGTGGACGCCGCCGACTGGGCCGAGATGCTGATGCGGATGTACATCCGGTGGGCCGAGCAGCACGGCTATCCGGTCGAGGTGTTCGACACCTCCTACGCCGAGGAGGCCGGCATCAAGAGCGCCACCTTCGCGGTGCACACCCCGTTCGCCTACGGCACGCTCTCGGTGGAGCAGGGCACCCACCGGCTGGTGCGGATCAGCCCGTTCGACAACCAGAACCGCCGCCAGACCTCCTTCGCGGAGGTCGAGGTGCTGCCCGTCGTGGAGACCGCCGACAGCATCGACATTCCCGAAGCCGACGTGCGGGTGGACGTCTACCGGTCCAGCGGGCCGGGCGGGCAGTCGGTGAACACCACCGACTCCGCGGTGCGGCTGACCCACATCCCGACCGGCATCGTGGTGACCTGTCAGAACGAGAAGTCGCAGCTGCAGAACAAGGTGTCGGCGATGCGGGTGCTGCAGGCGAAACTGATGGAGCGCAAGCGACTTGAGGAGCGCGCCGAACTCGACGCCCTCAAATCCGACAGCGGCAGCTCGTGGGGCAACCAGATGCGCTCCTACGTGTTGCACCCGTACCAAATGGTCAAGGACCTGCGGACCGACTACGAGGTCGGCAACCCCACGGCGGTGCTCGACGGCGACATCGACGGGTTCCTCGAGGCCGGGATCCGATGGCGCAACCGCCCGGATGAAGACTGAGCCGTGAGGACTCGGGAATTGGCCGCGTCTCCGCTCGCCGATCGCTGGCATGACTTCTGGCACGGCGACATCGGCGAGTGGATCCTGACCCGCGGCCTGCGGATCACGCTGCTGGTTCTCGGGGCCCTGCTGGCCGGCCGCTTCATCACCTGGACCGCGCAGCGGGTCAGCCGGCGCATCGACGCCAAGTTCCGTCGCAGTGACGCGCTGGTGCGCTCGGAGAGCGCCAAGCACCGCCAGGCCGTGGCCTCGGTGATCTCCTATCTAGCCATCGCCCTGCTGGCGGCCATGGTGTTCGTTGAGGTGACCGACATCCTGGCGATCCCGGTGAGCTCGCTGGTGGCGCCGGCGGCGGTGCTCGGTGCCGCGCTGGGCTTCGGCGCCCAACGGGTAGTCCAGGATCTGCTGAGTGGCTTCTTCATCATCACCGAGAAGCAGTACGGCGTCGGCGACCTGGTGCAGTTGACGCTGGGGTCGAGCAACGACGCGATGGGAACCGTCGAGGACGTCACGCTGCGGGTGACCAAGCTGCGGACCTCGGAGGGGGAGATGTACACCGTCCCCAACGGCCAGATCATGAAGTCGCTGAACCTGTCCAAGGACTGGGCCCGGGCCGTGATCGACATCCCGGTACCCGCCACGGCCGACCTCGTCCGGGTCAACAAGGTTCTGCTCGGGGTGTGCGACGCCGCGTCGGACGATCCGGGCCTCAAGGACCTGCTGCTGGACAAGCCTCAGGTGAAGGGCATCGAGAGCATCGAACGCGACACGGTGAACCTGCAGATGGTGGCCAGGACGCTGCCCGGCAAGCAGTTCGAGGTGGGTCGCATACTGCGGTTGCTCGTCGTCGCGGCGCTGAGCCGGGCCGGAATCGCCATCTCGGCCGACGCCGCCCCGCGACTGGCAGCGACCCCGGGGGCAACGGAATGACGCTCCCAGGCGCGACCCGCGACACCCGCCGGTGGCCCGGCTACCTGTTCGGCGGCCGGATCCGGACCTCCACCGTGGTGCTGATCATCGCCTTCATCGCGGTGTGGTGGCTTTACGACACCTACGAACCGGCGCCGGAACCCGAGCAGGTGCCGGCCAGCGATGTGGTTCCGCCCGGCTTCATCCCCGATCCGTCCTACACGTGGGTTCCGCGCACCCAGGTGCAGCAACGCGCCCCGCTGACCACCGTCCCGCCGACCACCACCGCCACGACGACGCCGACGACCACGCCGACGACGTCCACGACACTGCCGCCCGAACCCGGCGACGGCCCCGTTCCGCCCATCAGCGGGGAGCCGCCCACGCCGGGACTTCCGCCGCCCTCGCCGGGACTTCCGCCGCCCTCGCCGGGACTTCCCCCGCCCACGCCGGGCAGTCCTGCGCCGCCGCAACCACCCGCTACCAGCGTCGTCCCGGCACCGCCCACCGCCACCACACCGGCCCTCGCCCCGACACAACCGCCGACACCGGCACCTGCGACGCCCTGAGCGCGGGCACCCTGGGGCTAGACTGACGAGCCGTGATGATCACCCTCGACCATGTCTCCAAGCAGTACAAGGCGTCGGCGCGCCCGGCGCTGGACAACGTCACCGTCAACATCGACAAGGGTGAGTTCGTCTTTCTGATCGGGCCGTCGGGATCGGGCAAGTCCACCTTCATGCGGTTGCTGCTCGCCGAGGAGGCGCCGACCTCCGGGGAGGTTCAGGTCTCGAAGTTCCACGTCAACAAACTCTCGGGCCGCCACGTCCCGAAACTCCGGCAGGTCATCGGATGCGTGTTCCAGGACTTCCGGCTGCTGCAGCAGAAGACCGTGTTCGAGAACGTGGGGTTCGCCCTGGAGGTCATCGGCAAACCGCCCGCCACCGTGAAGACGGTGGTGCCCGAGGTGCTCGAGATGGTCGGCCTGTCCGGCAAGGCCAACCGGCTGCCCGGCGAACTGTCCGGTGGCGAGCAGCAGCGCGTCGCGATCGCGCGGGCTTTCGTCAACCGGCCGCTGGTACTGCTGGCCGACGAGCCGACCGGCAACCTCGACCCCGAGACCAGCCGCGACATCATGGATCTGCTGGACCGGATCAACCGGACCGGCACCACGGTGCTGATGGCCACCCACGACCACCACATCGTCGACTCCATGCGCCAGCGGGTGGTGGAGCTGTCGCTGGGCCGGTTGGTCCGCGACGAGCAGCGCGGCGTCTACGGAATGGGTCGATAGATGCGCGCCGGCTTTCTGGTCAACGAGGTCGTCAACGGCCTGCGTCGCAATGTCACGATGACGATCGCGATGATCCTGACCACAGCTATCTCCATCGGGTTGTTCGGCGGCGGGCTGCTGGTCATCCAGCTGGCCAACCAGTCCCGCAACATCTACCTCGATCGCGTCGAGAGCCAGGTGTTCCTCAGCCCCGATGTGTCGGCGAATGACCCCACCTGCGACGCCGAGGCCTGTAAGGCGTTGCGCGCCAAGATCGAAGCGCGCGACGACGTGAAGAGCGTGCGCTTCCTCAACCGTGACGACGCCTACACCGACGCCATCACCAAGTTCCCCGAGTACAAGGACGTCGCCAGCAAGGACTCGTTCCCGGCGTCGTTCATCGTCAAGCTCAACAACCCCGAACAGCACAACGACTTCGACGCCGCGATCGTCGGCCAGCCCGGTGTGCTCAACGTGCTCAACCAGAAGGAACTCATCGACCGGCTCTTCGCGGTGCTCGACGGGCTCTCCAAGGCGGCGTTCGCCATCGCGGTGGTGCAGGCGATCAGCGCAATCCTCTTGATCGCCAACATGGTTCAGGTGGCGGCCTACACGAGGCGCACCGAGATCGGCATCATGCGGATGGTGGGCGCCACCCGCTGGTACACCCAATTGCCATTCCTGCTCGAAGCCGTGCTGGCCGCGACCATCGGTGTGGTACTGGCGGTGATCGGGTTGATCGTCGCGCGCGCGCTGTTCCTGGAGAAGGCGCTGGACCAGTTCTACCAAGCCAACCTGATCGCCCGCATCGACTACGCCGACATCCTCTATATCTCACCGATCATGTTTGGCATCGGCATCGTGATGGCCGCCGCCACCGCCTATGTGACGCTGCGGCTGTACGTGCGGAACTAGCGGTGGCAAAGTCGGCAATCGAACGGAAGGCGGCGGCGAAGAAGGCCTCCAGCGGCGATGGCAAGAAGATCGTCGCCTCCAATCGCAAAGCCCGCCATAACTATTCGATCCTGGAAGTATTCGAGGCCGGTGTGGCGCTGGTCGGCACCGAGGTCAAGAGCCTGCGCGAGGGCCAGGTGTCGATGGCCGACGCCTTCGCCACCGTCGACGACGGAGAGATCTGGCTGCGCAACCTGCACATCGCCGAATACCACCACGGCACCTGGACCAATCACATCCCGCGCCGCAACCGCAAACTGCTGCTGCACCGCCGCGAGATCGACATGCTGATGGGCAAAATCCGCGACGGCAACCTGACCCTGGTTCCGCTATCGATGTACTTCCTCGACGGCAAGGTCAAGGTCGAGTTGGCGCTGGCCCGCGGTAAGCAGGCCCACGACAAACGCCAGGACATTGCCCGCCGCGACGCTCAGCGCGAGGTGGTCCGCGAACTCGGCCGCCGCGCCAAGGGCAAGTCTTGACAGGGGCCTACTAACATCGCGGTGTGAGCAGCTCTGGGCGCCCCGTGACCGTGTTGGACAAAGACGACGTGCTGGAAGGCTTATTCGCCTCCTGGGATTCCATCGCCGTACTGCTAGCCGGTCTTAGCGAGGATGAGTGGCGCACCGCGACCGATCTTCCGGGCTGGGATGTGCACGCTGTCGTCGCGCACATGGTGGGCACCGAATCCATGCTGCTGGGTCTGGCCACGCCGGAACCCGACGTGGATCTGGAGACGGTGGAGCATGTCCGCAACTTCGTCGGAGCGATGAATGAGCCGTGGGTGCGATCCCTGCGCGGTGATTCCGGTGCGGAGCTTTTGGAGCGTTTCCGAGACGTGACCGCACAGCGGCGTGCGGCCCTAGCCTCGATTCCGGTCGAGGAGTGGAACGCCGTGACTCAGACGCCGGCCGGACCGGACAGCTACGGGCGTTTCATGCGAATCCGGACCTTCGACTGCTGGATGCATGAGCAGGACATCCGCGCGGCGCTCGGCCGGGCGCCTGAAGCGGACCAGCTTTCCGGCGCCGACGCCCGGCAGTCCCTGGACGAGATGGCGGCCAGCATGAGCTTTGTGGTGGGAAAGAAGGGTCAGGCGCCCGACGGCTCGCGGGTGCTGCTGAATCTGACCGGGCCGCTGTCGCGGGAGATCCGGGTCGCCGTCGACGGTCGCGCGGCCCTGGTCGAAGACTTCGGCGGGGCTGAACCGACCACCGCCGTCACCCTCGATGGGTTGCAGTTCACCCGGCTGGCCGGTGGGCGGGCCTTGGTGTCCTACCGGCCGATGGACGTCGAGTACGCCGGAGACGCCGTGGTTGGAAAGCGGATCGTGGAGAACCTTGCGTACGTGATTTAGCGCAGTTCCTCGCTGGGCACGTCGAAGCGTTCCTGGTAGGGCCGCACCTTCTCGCGAAGTTCCGCCGCGTCCAGCCCGGTGTCGGCCCAGGTGTAGCGGTTGCCGCCGCCATCACCGGGGTGGGCCGAAAGATGTTCGCGCATCAAGGCTTCCGCTGTTGGAGTCAGTTCCCTACCGAGCTTGCCGTAGATCGTCCCGATGGTCGCGAACGGATCGCGCATGAAGTCGGCGAATTGCACGTTGATGATCCGGCTGGCATCGACGGCTCCGTCGTCGAACCACTGCAGTTCCCGGTTGAGTCCCAGCACGATCTCTTCGCTGCACTGCTCGGCGGATTCCGGGATGGTCGGGTTGTCGCTGGCCAGCCTGCGCAGGTGACACATCAGTGCACTCGTTGAGCTCATCACCACCAGCGGATCGCGGTGGGTCTGGACCAGCAGCGCGTCGGGGTATTCCGCCAGCAGGTCAGTCAGCTGCCACAGATGTGCCGGGGTCTTCAGCAGCCACTGTCCCGGAACGCCGGATTGCAGGTGCTGCAGAAACCTTCGGTGATACCGGTAGGTGGGGGAGTGATCGGCCTCGTGCATCAGCCAACGCTGATAGTTCGGCAGCCGGTACTGCACGGTGAAAATCATGCTGCAAAAGGTGCCGGCGAAGATCCGCACACATTCCTGGCCGAGTCGGGCGTCCATCGGATGGAACTTCATGAAACCGGGGATGAGTTGCTCGCTCATCTCCAACTGGGCCTGGGTCTCGGCGATCCGCGGATCGCTGTAGTAGGTGTCGGTTTGCGGCACCGGGTAGGGGTGGTCGACCTCCCACGTCAGCGGTGCGCGCAGCGCGGGGTCCTGAGCCAGCAGGTCGTAGAGGATCGTGGTGCCGGTGCGGGGCTGGCCAATGATGATGATGGGACGCTCGATCCGCTGGTCGGCGACTGCGGGATTTGCCTTGCGCCAGTGGGTGATCTGCAGCCGGTTGCGCAGCGGCAGAATCACGTCGGCGGCGGCCACCTCCACGCCGATGGGGGACAGATCGGCCTCTGCGACCAGGTCATCGACGAGCCGGGACAGATTCTCCCGCCAGCCATCGGCGTCACCGAAGTCATCGCTGCCGGCCAGCTCGCACGCCTGCTCGATCAACCGGTCCGGGTTGAGCCTGTCGGCGATGGCATTGGACATCAGTGTTCCTTCCCGTCCAGGACTCGAACGTCGACCTCCGGTGCATGTGGATTGTCCAGCCAACGCACGGTGACGAAACCCCTTGTGCGCCCGCCGGTATCGAGCCAGTGTCCGTGCCCGTCGTCGTGTGCGCCGATCGCGAGCCTGACCGTGCCGTCGGCCTCGGGTTCGATGCCCCGGTTGGTCACCGAACTGTGGCGCACCAGGGGTTCCAGGCACTCGTGCCAGATGTTCTCCAGCGTGACTGACCAGTAACGGGTTTCGGGCGGCCGGAACTGCAGTTGCAACGTCTGCCCGGGTTGGAGGTCGAACAGGCCGAGCATGTAGAGGTTGTCGGGCGTGGTGTTCTCGCCACCCAGGCTTTCCGATCCCGAGGTGATCAGGATGTTCGGTGTCTCGAGCAGATCGGGTCGCACAGTGCGGTGCAACGTGGTGAGTTTGACGATCGTCCACCCCATCGCGGTCAGCTGATCTGCCAGTAACTCGTCGGTCAACACCGGCGGCGGTGTGGGCTCGCCCAGGCGGGCGATGTGCAAGGTGGCAGGG
The DNA here is from genome assembly GCA_945882475.1 of Bifidobacterium breve. Lineage (GTDB taxonomy): Bacteria > Actinomycetota > Actinomycetes > Mycobacteriales > Mycobacteriaceae > Mycobacterium. Next base: position 3,622 of record CAMCWJ010000025.1, on the reverse strand, counting down.
ACTTGCGTCTCCGGATCGGCGACGTAATCGCGGATCACGATCGACGAGGCGTCGCCGGGGATCTCGATCCACTGCGCGCCGGCGAGGTCGGCGTCATTGGGCCGGGTGGCGGCGAAGACGACGTTGAAGGCGCCGCCGGCGTCGAGCACCAGATCGCGGTCGCCGAGGTAGTTGCTCATCCGCCGTGGGTTCATCCCGGTGCCGGCCAGCACCTGCAGACCCAGGTAGGTCGAGGTGCCGCGGGTGCCGGTGAGTCGGTAGCCGCGATCCCCGGCGATCATGGCCAGCCAGTAGGCCCCGTGCGGGTTGGGCCCGCCGACGAACCGGAAAGGGGTGCACATCGACACGAAATGGGGGTGGTCGGGATCGGTGTCGACCGTCAGTTCGGTGCACAGCGCGCTCACCCGATTGAGCAGGCGAAGGCCTTCAAGGAGTTCACGCTCGTCACGGGCGTCGGCGGTGATCTGGGCAGTCAGGTCATCGAGGACCTTCCGGACGAAACCCCAGGCTTCCAGGGATTTCTCACCGCGCATGTCCTGCTCCATGTCTTCGGGCCTCGGTTCTGTCGGGTATGCCGGGTACACTAAGGCTTCCGGTCGGATTTCGGTCGGGGGTGCGAGGGGCTGATCGGTTTCGACTTCGCGCATCGAATCAAGAGAAGCGTGCCGGTGCAGGCAAATGACCACCGTAAGCGTCGTTGCAACCAATTAAGCGCCGATTCCAATCAGCGCGACTACGCCCTCGCTGCCTAAGCGACGGTGTGTCTGTCAGACCGGGAGCGCCCTCGGCCCGGACCCTGGCATCAGCTAGAGGGACAAACCGTTAAGTCCGGTCGCGGGATCTAACGGGACATCAAACAGCGACTGGGATCGTCATCCTGACTTGTTCGCGTGATCAGGAGATCCAAGTAGAGACATAGCGGACTGCGCACGGAGAAGGCTTGAGGGAATGCCGTAGGACCCGGGTTCGATTCCCGGCAGCTCCACCACAGAAGCAGGCCAGGGCCACAAACCCTGGCCTGCTTTGTATCTTGACTGAGCTTTAGACGCCCCTGGGTCGCCTGCATCAGTGGCGTTAGTATCCAAACCCATGGCCACTCCCCAACGCGTCCACATCACCCACGAGTTCAAGTCCGACCCTCAGACGGTGTTCGACAAGCTCGCTGAGCACGAGAACCTTGGGCCGGTCTTCGGTGCCAACATCACCCGCGTCAGCGATGGCGCTACCTCGCGCAACGGCGTCGGCTCGGTGCGCCGCCTCAAACTTGGTCCCCTTCCGGCGTTCGAGGAGACCACCACAACTGCCCAGCCGAACACGCTTATCGAGTACAAGATCACCAAAGGCAGTCCACTCAAGGGCCACTGGGGCCGCCAGCAGCTGACACCGACCCCCGGTGGCGGGACGAAACTCGACTACACGATCGGTTTCGACTCAGCGATACCCGGGCTCGCCGCGCTGGTCGGCAAGGTGCTCGCATCCGCGATCAGCAAGGGTCTCCCGAAGCTCACCGATTAGCCATGTGACGTGGACTAGGCCCCTGCCATCATTTCGATGTGGTGGCTGCCGCCAGAACCGCATCGTTGATCGCCGTCGGGGTGACTCCGACAACGGCCTTCTGTGCTCGACTGGCGAAATCCAACAGGTAGCGACGTTTGGGACGCCGCGATGTCAACGCATGATCGACGGCCTTGGTGACCCTGCTGGGGTCGGCGGCAAGTTTTTGCATCCGTCCCAACAACTTCCGAGTCCCGGCGAGGTGCGACGCATACAGTCGGCGGTGCTCGTCGCTGAGGTGTTCAGCCATCCGGTCATGCTCGTTGACCACTTCGGTCCAGAGATCGGTGCGGATCGGTCCGGGTTCGATCAAGCAGACCGGAATGTTCCACGGCCGCAGTTCCATACGGAGTGCATCGGCCAGGGACTCGATCGCGTACTTCGATGCGTTGTAGGCCCCGGTGCCCGGCGTGGTGAACAGCCCACTGACCGACGAGATGAACAACACCCGTCCGTGGGACGCGCGAATCTTCGGCAGGACCGCCTGCGTCACCGCGATCTGGGAGATGACGTTGACGTCGAACTGTCTGGTCAAGTCATCGAGCGTCAATCCCTCCACCGGACCGTTGACGACGATGCCGGCGTTATTGACGACGCCGTTCAACTCAGCGGGGACTAGGTCGGGAAGGGCGGCGATCGCAGCGCGGTCGGTGATGTCGAGTGGGATCGCATGCACGTTGGGTATGCGCCCGAGGCCCTGCAGTGCGTCGGAGGATCGCGCAGTCGCGTAGACGTCCCAACCCCGTCGGCTCATATGTTCGGTGATCGCCAGACCGATTCCACGGCCAGCGCCGGTGACCAATACGGAAGGCATGGTTTCTCTTCTCTGGTTGTTGGTGGGTGCATCTAGGCACTTCGGTTACGCGCTCGGTTTGCCTAACTCGGCTCGAACATGACGGGTCATCTCATCGGCGAGAACTTGACAGTAGCGGCCTTTAGGAGAGACCAAGCAGTGCGTTGACACTCAGAGCGTCTAGGTCGTTGGCAATGACGTCTTCGACGACAGCTTCGTTGATCTTGAAGTATTCGTGGATGAGGAAATTCCGCATGGCAGCGATTTGACGCCAGGCGACCTCGGGCCGCTTGGCGATAACGGCCTCCGGTAGAGAATTGACCGCTTCGCCGATTACTCCGATCTCCCGAAGGATCGCCGACACAGCCATCTCGGAGTGCTCGCCTTTGAGGGACGGTCGATAGGCGTACACCCTGGCGATCGCCGTCTGGATGTCGGTCAGCCGGTCCTGTGCCGATCTGGTCACAACGCGATGGCCTGGTTTCTGGCAGATTTCGAAACACCGTCTTTGAGAAGATCTTCGCAGGCGACGTCGACTGGCATCTTGAGTAACGCTTCCAATTCCAACCGGATCCCCGACAGTCGGGACAGTCGACTCCCGGACCCCTCAGCGGCGAGGTCTAGCAGAAGGTCGACATCACTATCGGGGCGCGCGGTACCTTGCGCGATCGATCCGAACAACCGAGGATTGCTCGCCCCGTAGCGGGCCAGCACATGGCCTATCGCCTCCCGGTGCTCGCGCAAGCGGTTCAACGCCATGTCACTGGCAGCGCTGGTCATTCTGAAGATTCTACGTGCGGTCCCGGACAATCTGGTTGAGCTGACGAACGATTGAGTCTTGTTAACACTCTCGTGAGGGCATCTGAATCCCTGCGGGGTCTAACGTGGGCGCAATGGGTTACCTCAGCGATGACGAGTGTCAGGAGCCGGATAGCTACACCCTCAGCCCGCTACGTCGTAACGAGGTCGCTCAGACGAGCCGGGATGTCGAGGCTGGCGAGTACGCCGTCGACGGTCCCGTCATCCTGGGGCCGGGGTTGCCGCCCGAGGATGGTTCCTGTGGTCAATTCGCTGTGCAATTTCATGTCACCACTACAACGGTGGTTGGGCTTAAACGCATCGCCGATGCGCGCGGGGTGAGTGTGCCGGAGTTGTGCCGACAGGTCGTCGGTGTTTTCGTTGCACAGCAGGGAGGCGAGCTGGACGCGCTGCTTGCCGCTGAGGCCGAGGTCGCCGACTACCGGCCCAGCTTGGGCCAGTCGTAGTCGCGACACC
>CAMCWJ010000024.1 GCA_945882475.1 Bifidobacterium breve | reverse complement strand
CAAACTGTTGGGTGGGCCGCTGACGCGGTGGACTTCAAGTTCCATCGGTTCCTCAGTGACCCAGTCGCCCAGGGTGTTCCGGGCGGCGATCAGGGTTGAGCTTGAGGTCAGCACCAGATGGTTTTTCTGCCCCGGCGTCGCTGCCTCGCCACTGACGGTGATCACGAACGAGCCGTCCGGACTGCGCTCGAGGTCATCCAGAGTCAAGATCGATGACGTGATGCCCGACGTTCCCTCGAGCACACTGAACGTGGTGTCGGCCGGGATGCCTTCGAAGATCCGGCCGGTGAGCACGTACTCCGAGGTCTTGTTCACCGGAATGAAGCGGTAGATGGTGTCGGGGTTGTCGTAGAGAAGCCGTGATCCGCCGACGTCCAGCCCGTACCAGCTGTGCGGGGCCGCAACCTGGGTGACTACCGCGGGATCCATCGGATTGAGGATCTGCTGCGAGAACGCCGACGCGAGGGCGTATTCGTCGACCGCGTTGTCGAGTGCTTGCAGGTTGGCCGCATCGGGTCCGCCGACGAGTGCGAACTGCTGATTTGCGGCCGCCAGAAAGCCCTGTCGCAGAACGAATTTCATCAGCGTCACCGGCAATGTTGCAGCGGTGTTCATCGCGATGCGCTCGCGGCTGATCTGCACCGGGGTGCCGAGTGGGCTGACCTGATTGGTCGGCGCGATGGACGCCACCGCGGATTGCCGTCGCGAGAAAGCAGCGGCCGCCCTGTCTGCGGCGGGCTGGGCGGCTGCAGCCAGTGGACGACTGGTGGCCGGCCGGGCGGGGCGGGACGACGTTCTGGCACCGTCGGCCGCGCTGCGTGCGGACACGCGCAAACCCCGCGCGCTCGCCGGACTCGATGAAGCACTCGAGGTCGCACTCGCGGATGCGCGGGAAGGCGACGTGGCGTCGCTGTCGGCAGAGGCGGTCGCCATACCGAGCGAGGTCCCGACTCCGAGGAAGAGCGCCAGAGCACCGACCCGGCCGATGTACTTGGAGTACCCGGCGGGGGCCTTCTCGGTGCGGGTCGATGGACGCATCGCGCCTCCTACAGATCACGGACGACAGGGTGACCACCTCGGATGTGGCGGGCATCACAGACGGTACAGCCCGTGCGGCCGGTCATAAGTTGTCCTGAGCAGAAAATCTTGTCGGAGCCCAACCCTAGTATCGAATACATGTTCGAAGAATTGTTCACGTTCGACCTCGATGCGGAGGAGTCCGCGCTGGTCGAGGCCATCTCGTCGCTGGAACGGCTGAAGGCGGCGGCCGCTGCTCGCCAGGCCCGGTTGGCCGCCGCCCTCGACGCCGCCCGGCGTGCAGCCGAGGCGGCGGCCGGCGTGCCCGTGGTCCGACGCGGTCGGGGAGTGGGCGCAGAGGTAGCCCTGGCGCGGCGGGAGTCTCCGGCCCGCGGCGGCAGGTATCTCGGCTTGGCCAAAGCTTTGGTGTACGAGATGCCGCACACTCTGGCGGCGTTGGAGTCCGGGGCTCTGTCCGAATGGCGCGCGACCCTTGTGGTCAGGGAGTCCGCTTGTTTGGACCTTGAGGACCGGCGGCTCCTCGACAAAGAGCTGTGCTCCGAGACCGGCCGGTTGGACGGCGTGGGTGATGCCGCACTGGTCGCCGCGGCCAAGGCCATCGCCTACCGGCTTGATCCCCACGCAGTGGTTGACAGGTCTGCCAGGGCGGCCGCGGATCGGACGGTCACCATCCGGCCGGCGCCCGACACCATGACCTACCTCACCGCGCTGCTGCCGGTGGCGCAGGGGGTGTCGGTGTACGCCGCCCTTAAACGGCAGGCCGACATCTGCGCTGACGCTCGGTCACGGGGCCAGGTCATGGCCGACACCCTGGTGGAGCGGGTCACCGGTCGCCCGGCGGAGCAACCGGTCCCGGTCGCGGTCAATGTGGTGATCTCCGATCAGGCATTGTTGGGCGGGCAGAAGGCGGCAGCGGTCATCACCGGCTACGGCCCGGTGCCCTCGGCGTTGGCGCAAACTCTCATCGCCGCGGCAGTGACTGATCCGCGGTCCCATGCCACGCTGCGCAGGCTCTACGCCGCGCCCGCCACCGGGGCTCTGGTGGCACTGGAGTCCCGGTCCCGGTTGTTCCCGAAGGGACTGGCCGATTTCCTGGACCTTCGCGATCAACGTTGCCGCACGCCTTACTGTGACGCACCGATCCGGCACCGAGATCATGCCGAGCCGCATCATCGCGGCGGGGGCACTAGTTCCCAGAACGGGCTGGGGTTGTGTGAGTACTGCAACTACACCAAGGAGGTTCCTGGCTGGTCGGTCAGTGCGGGAACAGTCGAAAATGGTTCGCACACAGCCGATTTCATCACACCAACCGGCGCTCGCCATCAATCGACAGCGCCACCGCAGCCGGGCACCGCAGCAGCTTAACTTCGGTTTTGGGCGGCCGCCAGGCGAGCCTTGAACTCCGGCGACTCAATCGAGGTCGCCTGTGGCCCCAACTCGATATCCTTGGCGGCTTCGTGATGGTCGGTGTCGACGAAGCCGGGGATCGCTGTCGCCCGCATCGAGGCTTTGGTCGCCAGCACCACCTCGCGCGGTGCGGCGGCCGGTCCGGCCGCCAGTTCCAGCGCGTCGGCCACCGGGTCGTCTGCGACTCGCAGTGCCAGGCCGTGGCGAACGGCTGCGTCGGCGTCGAAGCGCATGCCGAACAGCAGTGCCGCGCGGGCCACCTGCGGGCCGACGGCGCGTTGCAGCATCCAGGTGGCGCCACCGCCGGGGTGGATGCCCAGTTTCTGGAACCGTGGGTCGAACAGCGCCTGCGGTCCGGCGATGCGGACGTCGGCGGCCAGTGCCAAGTTCATTCCGGCACCGACTGCGGCACCGTTGACCGCGGCGATGGTGGGCAACGAGCATTTGCCGACCGCCATGAAGCCGGAGTAGATGCGTTCGAGTCCCTCCCGCGCGGCCGCCCCCAATGCCGATAGGTCGGCGCCCGCGCAGAACGCCTTTCCCGCGCCGGTGACCACCACGGCGTGCACCCCGGCGTCTGACTCGGCACGGTGCACCGCGTCCCGCAGTTGCTCCGACATGGCCTCGGTGACCGCGTTACGCCGGTCGGGATCGTTCACGGTGATCAGCGCGACCCGGTCGGTCACGGCATAGCTCACCAGATTTGTCATGCGGCTGCGCTGAGGTCGATCGCGATGAAGTCCATCCGCCACAGGCCCTCGAAAAGTTCCAGGCCGATGTACTCCAGTTCGGCCTGATTGGCCGGCGAGAGCACGCCACTCTGAGCCACCCTTTCGGCGATGTCGCCGATGGTGCGCTCCCCGTCGACGTGTTGCGCGAATGCCAGGTGGGTGGGGTCCAGGGTGATCCGCCATCCCGGGCGGAAGATCTCCTGACCGCTGACTCCACACCGCAACCGCATCAGCGGCACATAGTCCAGGGCGTTGCCGGCCGCGAAGTCGATCCGGTAGCTCTCGGCCGGCCGGTCTGCGTGGGTGGCGAGGAAGAAGTGGCAGGCGTTCAGCGTCTTGATGCGCTCCATGACCGCCCACATCTTGGCGGCAGGCAACTGGTTCACCGCTGCGTAGAACCCGCTCGACGGTTCGGTGAGCGTCGGCGGGTAGTAGGACGTCTTGAGGAACCAGTCCTGGAACACCAACCCCGCCGAGTCGACGAGGTCGAGGCAGTCCTCGACGGTGTAACTGCGGTCGCGGCCGTGCAGGAAGGTGTCCACGAGGCCGGCGTCGAATTGCAGATCCGGTGCGATTGAGATGTAGCTCTTGACCGGGTGGCTCGACGCCAGTGCCGCGATGGTCTCCTTGACGATGCGCAGCGACTCCTCGTCCTGCTTCAGGCCAAGATCACGGAAGATCGCCTGCAGCAGTTCAACTCCCGCGCGGCCATAGCGCGCATAGAGCATGATCGCCGCCACGCCGTCGGGCCTAAGGCAGTCGGCTAGCGCTTTCATTCCGACCTTCGGTTCGGCCATGTGGTGCAGAACGCCGGTCGACACGATCAGGTCGAAGTTCTGCTCCAGCGTCGGGGCTTCCTCGATGGGCAGTAGGCGCAACTCAAGGTTTTTCAGCGCGTACTTGTCCTTGAGGTACTTGGAGTGGTCCAGCGACGGCTGGCTGACGTCGATCGCCACCACCTTCGAAGCCCGGTTGGTGTAGGCGAATACGGCCGCCTGGTTGGTACCGCAGCCCGCAATCAGGATGTCCAGATCGGGCTGCAGCGGCCGGTCGGGCCACAAAATCCGGTGGGCGTGGCTGGGATCGAACCACTGCCAGTTATTGCTCAGCCAGGTCTCGAGATTCTGGATCGGCTCGGGGTACTGCCATTTCTCGTACTGGCGGGCCACCACATCGGCGCGTGGGCTGTCGGTCATTCGATCGTTCTCCTGGGGCGCGCGTTACGGGATCCGGGTCTGGATCAGTGGGTTGGTCTTGAGGACCGGTAGCGGGAACAGGCTTTCGGTCTCGATGTCGTCGATGTTCTCGTAGAGCCCGATGGTGTAGACGCCCGCCGACTCGACGCGCATGGGCAGGTACTGGGTGAATACGCGGAACTTGACCGGAGTCGGGGGGTTGTCATGCCAATGCCAGCCGAATTCGAGGCTGCCGACGCGCTCGCCGTCAGGCGAGGTGGCGACGATGTAGCGGACCGGGTCGTAATCGGTGCCGCCGAGGGCGCACACCGCGATGACCATCGGAACCGTGATCTGGTCGGGGAATCTGTTGACATAGCAACTCGTCATCGGGAAGCCCTTGATGTTGACTCCGCCGGCGTCCTCCTCGACTGCACTCAGTGATGGCGCGAACGCGACGACACGCAATGTTCTCTCCTCAAATCTCATACCCCCGAAGGGTCAAAAGTGCGCCCCCGGCAGAAATCGAACCCACGAGCAGGGGATTGACAACCTTAACTCAGGCCACTTCACAACATCGGCGACGCCGAGTCCGTCGTTCTCCGCGAGTAGAGGTTTAGAACCTCCGAACGTAACCTTTCCTGCATGCAGACGGGGATGATAGAAGTCAGCGATCTTTTCCGCCGGGCAGCATAGTTTGCTATGTTTCCCCTCGGCGGTTGTAAGCGCACCCGTCCACCAACGGAGGAGAAAACAGGACGATGAATACCCCATTGAATCGCGCCGCAGCCGCAATAGGTGGCGTCGCAATCGCCGCAGCGGTCGTCGTGGGCTGCGCGGAAACCAAGGAAGCCGCCAAGGACGTGGCCTCAGGTGCCGCCAGCGTCGGATCCTCGGCCGCCAGTGTGGCCGGTAGTGCCGCCAGTGTCGCGGGCAGTGCTGCCAGCAGTGGCGCCAGTGTCGCGGGCAGCATGGCCAGCAGCGGTGCCAGTGCCGCCAGCAGCGTTGCCAGCAGTGGTGCGAGTGTCGCAGGCAGTGCGGCCAGCAGTGGTGCCAGTGTCGCCGGCAGTGCGGCCAGCAGTGGTGCCAGTGTCGCCGGCAGTGCCGTCAGCAGTGGTGCCAGTGCCGCCTCCAGCGTGGTGTCCTCGGTGCTCAACGGTGCCCCCGAGGCCGTGAAGGAAGCACCCGGCAAGGCGATCACCGAGACGACCGAGAAGACCGGCTTCAAGTGGTGGTGGATTCCGATCGGCATCGCGATTGCCGGTGCGCTCGCCGCCCTGCTGCGTTCGTTGACGCGGCGCAAGCCCGAACCGGTGAAGGTCGCGGTTCAGCGTGCTCCCGAGGTGAAGACGACCCGGGTCGTCACCGATCCCAAGCAGACCACTCGGCGGCCACTCGATGACGATCGGGACCGGCGCAACGACTGACACGGACTCCAGCCACGGACGACCCCCGCCTTCGGGCGGGGGTCGTTTCGTTCGGTGGGGCCGGTGAGCTGCGCCCCCGGCAGGAATCGAACCTGCGACCTAGGGATTAGAAGGCCCTTGCTCTATCCGACTGAGCTACGGAGGCAACGGATTGAGTCTAGGCAACCCCCGCGCGGGGTGTGATCAGGACGTGCCGAAATCTGCTTCCAGTCATCTTTCATGCTGACCACCGTCCACCCCCGCTGCGGCGCCTCCTTGAGAGCCTCGACCAGGGTGCCGCTGCTTTTGGGGTTCACGTCGTACTGATACTCGCGGACGCCGGCAGTTAAGTGGCGGAACTGGAAGGTGCACTTCTACCGGCAGGACACCATGTTTGATCCGCCCGCGAAGTACCCCGTGCCGATGATCTACAACCTCTACACCGACCCCCGCGAGGAGAAACCGACACCAGACTCGTGGGTGGTGGGCCCGGTCCTCAAGGTGGTGGGCGACTTCGACAAGAGCGTCAAGGAGCATCCGCTGATTCCGATGGGCACTCCGGACCCCTACCGACCCTGACGCCGGTTCAATCCGCTCCGCAGTACTCGACCGCGGAAGAGACACCTCAGTCCGACCCCGCCAGAAGCTTCGTCGGACTAGCGTTGGGGATCGAACAGACGTCGGGCACGGAGGGATCGATCGGTGAGGCGGTATCGGTGAGCGGCCCGGCGGACACCTCCGGATCGGCATCCGAACTCGGTGCTTTCGACCTGCTGATGCACCGCGGCGAAGCCAACCCGCGGACCAGGTCGGGCATCCTGACGGTGGAGATCCTGGACAGCACCCCCGATTGGGAAGCGTTCCGCACCCGGTTCGACAACGTCTCCCGGAAGGCGCTGCGGCTACGGCAGAAGGTCGTCGTGCCGACCTTTCCGACCACTTCGGCCCGCTGGGTGGTGGATCCGGATTTCAACCTGGACTTCCACGTCCGCCGGGTCCGGGTGCCCGAGCCCGGCACCCTGCGCGACGTCCTCGATCTGGCCGAGCTGATGCTGCAGTCGCCGCTGGACATCTCCCGCCCGCTGTGGACTGTCACCCTGGTGGAGGGTCTGGAGGGCGGCCGGGCCGCGATGCTGCTGCATCTCAGTCACGCAGTCACCGACGGCGCCGGCGCCACCGCGATGTTTGCCCAGATCTATGACCTGGAGCGCAACCCGCCTCCCCGGCCCACCCCACCGATGCCGGTACCGCAGGACCTCACTCCTAACGACCTCATGCGCGAGGGCGTGGGTCAAATGCCGGGCGCGATCGTCAACGGGGTTCGCGGCGCGGTGGAGGCTGGGATGTCGGCGCTGGGCCGGGTGGTGAGCAGTCCCGGGTCGGCGGTGTTCGGGGCGCTGGACTATGCGAGGTCCGGCCGGCGGATGGTGCGCCAGGCCGCCGAACCGTCGCCGCTGCTGCGCCGCCGCAGCCTGTCCACCCGGACCGAGGCGATCGAGATGAAGCTGGGTGAGTTGCACCGCGCTGCCAAGGCCGCGGAGGGCTCTATCAACGACGCTTACCTGGCCGGGCTGTGTGGTGCCCTGAGGCTGTATCACGAGGCGCTTGGCGTCCCGGTGAACTCGCTGCCGATGGCGGTTCCGGTGAACCTTCGCGCCGAGTCCGACCCGGCCGGCGGCAACCGGTTCGCCGGTGTCAACCTGGCCGCGCCGGTGGGTGTATCCGATCCGGTGGTGCGGATCCAGAAGATCCGCAAGCAGATGATCCAGCGTCGGGAAGAGGCGGCCATCGACATGATCGGCGCCGTCGCGCCGGTGCTGACGTTTTTGCCAGACGCGGTGCTCGAGGCGGTGACTACGTCGGTGGTCGCCTCTGACGTACAGGCCAGCAATGTGCCCTTCTACCAGGGTGAGACCTTCCTCGCCGGCGCGAAGGTGTTGCGGCAGTACGGAATCGGCCCGCTGCCCGGCGTCGCGATCATGGTGGTGCTGGTGTCCCGCGGCGGCTATGCCACGATCACCGCCCGCTACGACCGGGCTGCGATCACCAACCCGGAAACCTTCGCCCAGTGCCTGCGCCAGGGTTTCGACGAGGTACTCGCGTTGGCCGGGGATCCGAAACCCAGGGTTGTCCCGGCGTCGTTCCCTGGCCAGCCTGAACGAACGGCCAGAACCGCCCAGCCCAAGAATGGATCGGTGAGTTACTCATGAGCGACAGGGCTTCGCGTGACGTGCGACTGCCCGGTTCGGTGGCCGAAGTCATGGCCAGCCCGCCGGGACCGCAGAGAGGGGCGTTCTTCGATCTTGATGGCACGCTGGTCGCCGGCTTTACCGCGGTGATCCTCACCCGCGAGCGGGTGCGCAGCCGCGACATGGGCATCGGTGAGTTGGTCAGCATGATTGCCGCCGGTCTCGAGCACCAGTTCGGCGGCATGGAGTTCGAGGATCTGATCGGCAGGGCAACCGAGGCGTTGCGCGGCCGTTCGCTCAGCGATCTGCAGCAGATCGGCGAGCGACTGTTCGCCGAGAAGATCGAGAAGCGGATCTACCCGGAGATGCGCGACCTGGTGCACGCGCACATGCAGCGCGGCCACACCGTGGTGCTGAGTTCCTCAGCCCTGACCATCCAGGTGGATCCGGTGGCGCGCTACCTCGGCATCCCCAACACCTTGACCAATCGTTTCGAGGTCGACGAGGACGGCGTCCTGACCGGCAATGTGGTGGCACCGATCCTCTGGGGCCCGGGCAAGGCCCACGCCGTGCAGGAGTTCGCCGCCGAACACGACATCGACCTGCAGGACAGCTACTTCTACGCCGACGGCAACGAGGACGTCGCGTTGATGTATCTAGTGGGCAACCCACGGCCCACCAACCCCGGCGACAAGATGGCCGAAGTGGCCCGCAAGCGCGGTTGGCCGATTCTGGAATTCAGCAGCCGCGGCGGCGGCGGCCTGGCCGGCCAGGTGCGCACCCTGCTGGGCATCGGGACGCTGGTGCCGGCCGCTTACGGCGCCGTCGGCTGGGGCCTGCTCACCCGCAGTCGCCGACGCGGTGTCAACTTCTTCACCACCGCGTTCCCGAATCTGCTGCTGGCCGCCAACGGCGTGGAACTCAATGTGCTGGGCCGGGAGAACCTGACCAAGACGCGGCCCGCGGTGTTCATCTTCAACCACCGCAACAACTTTGACCCGGTGATCGTTGGCTCGCTCGTCAAAGACAACTGGACCGGGGTGGGTAAGAAGGAACTTCAGAACGATCCCTTGATGGGCACGCTCGGCAAGCTTGTCGATACGGTCTTCATTGACCGCGATGACCCGAAGGCCGCGGTCGAATCGTTGAAGCAGGCCGAGGAACTCGCCCGAAAGGGCCTGTCGGTGGTGATCGCGCCGGAGGGCACCCGGCTCGATACCAGGTCGGTGGGTCCGTTCAAGAAGGGCCCGTTCCGGCTGGCGATGTCGGCCGGCGTGCCGATCGTGCCGATCATCATCCGCAACGCCGAGGTGATCGCGGCCAGGGACTCCTCGACCCTTCATCCCGGCACGGTGGATGTCGTTGTGTGCCCGCCGGTTTCGGTCCAGGACTGGACACTCGAGACGCTCCCGGAACATATCGCCGGCATCAGGCAGCTCTATGTGGACACCCTGGCGCAGTGGCCGGTTGATGAAGTGCCCGATCCCGGCCCCTATGCGCACGCGCCCGCCAAGAAGGCGCCTGCCAAGAAGGCACCTGCCAAGAAGGCACCTGCCAAGAAGGTGCCTGCCAAGAAGGCAACCGCCAAGAAGGCACCCGCGAAGAAGGGCCGTCGATGAGTGCAGCCGACCACCTCGCCGATTTCAGTACCACCGATGACGCCCTGGTATTGGCGTCGGTGTCCTCGAAGGCCGAGTACGGCCTACTCGACGACTGGCTGCACGCGCAACGCCGCGCTCACCCCGACACCAAGGTCGAGGTGCTCCGGCTGCCGCACGGGGATCCGCCGCCGCAATTGGTCGACGAACTCGTCGCGCAACTCGGGGCCGGAGAGGATCGCACCGTCGTTCCGGTGCGGGTGTTCTGGGTGCCTGGCGGTCTCCCCACCCGGGTGAAGCTGGTGGGTCTGGTCTCCGGACGTGACACCTACCGGCCGCCGGAGATACTGCAGGGCGCCATCCTGCGCAAAGACCCGTCCCGTGCCCGGATCGTCGCCGGCGAGCCGGCGAAGGTGTCCGAAATGCGTCAGCAGTGGCGTGAGACCACCGTCGGCGAGACCCCGCAGAGCTTCGCCCAGTTTGTGCTGCGCCGGGCAAGTCTGGCGATCGAGCGGATCGAATTGCGTTTACTCGGGCCGGAATACAAGTCGCCGCAATTGATCACCGACGAATTACTGGCCTCGTCACGGTTTGTCGACGGCATGGCCGGCATCCCCGGGGCCAGCGTCGAGAAGGCCGAAGAGATGCTCAACGAGCTCGCCACCGGCTGGAGCCGGTTCTCGGTCGACCTGATTCCCAACATCGGCCGCGCCATCTTTAGTAGGGGATTTGATCCCCGAATCGACTATGACGCAACGCAAATCGAGGCTATGCGACGCTCGTTGGAGGACCACCCGGCCGTTCTGCTGTGGTCGCACCGGTCTTACCTCGACGGTGTGATCGTGCCGGTGGCGATGCAGGAGAACAAGCTGCCCCCGGCGCATACGTTCGCCGGTATCAACCTGAGCTTCGGGTTCATGGGCCCGTTGATGCGCCGGTCCGGGGTGATCTTCCTCCGTCGCAAACTTGACGATCCGCTGTACAAGTTTGTGCTGCGGCAGTTCGTCGGCTACATCGTGGAGAAGCGGTTCAACCTAAGCTGGTCCATCGAGGGAACTCGGTCGCGGACCGGAAAGATGTTGCCGCCCAAGCTCGGTCTGCTCTCCTACGTTGCTGATGCCTACCTGGACGGCCGCAGCGAGGACATCCTGATGCAGCCGGTGTCGATCAGCTTCGATCAGCTGCACGAGACGGCCGAGTACGCGGCCTATGCGCGCGGTGGGGAGAAAATCCCCGAGGGTGCACAGTGGCTGTTCAACTTCATCAAGGCGCAGGGCGAACGCAACTACGGAAAGATCTACGTCCGCTTCCCGGATGCGGTGTCGATGCGTCAATACCTCGGCGAACCGGACGGACCTATCGCCGCGGATCCCGCCGCCAAGCGTCTTGCGATGCAGAAGATGGCGATTGAGGTTTCCTGGCGAATCCTGAGGGCGACTCCGATCAACGCCACCAGCCTGGTCTCCGCGGTGCTGCTGGGTACCCGTGGTCGCGCGCTGACCCTGCGGCAGTTGCACCACACCCTGCAGGACTCGCTGGATTACCTGGAACGCAAAAAGACCCCGATGACCAACAGCGCCTTGCGTTTACATTCGATCGACGGGGTGCGCGCCGGGGTCGATGCGTTATCCAACGGCCATCCGGTGACCAAGGTCGACGGTGGTCATGAACCGGTGTGGCGGATCGCTCCGGAGCAGGAACTCGAGGCGGCGTTCTACCGCAACTCGCTCATCCATGCCTTCCTGGAGACCGCGATCGTGGAACTGGCACTGGTGCATGCGGCCCGGGCAGCTGAGGGCGAACGGTTGGACGCGTTCTGGGCGCAGGCGATGCGGCTCCGGTCGCTGCTGAAGTTCGACTTCTACTTCGCGCCCTCGGCCACCTTCCGCGACAACATCGTCGAGGAACTGACCTGGAATCACGACTGGGAGTCTCAACTCGATGCCGGGCCGGACGCCGTCGACGCACTGCTGCGCGCCAAGCGGCCGTTGATGGCCGACGCCATGCTGCGGCCCTTCTTCGAGGCCTACGAGATCGTCGCCGACGTGTTGTGTGATGCGCCGGCCGATATCGGCGACAAAGAACTGACCAAACTGGCGCTGGGTGTTGGCAATCAGTACGCCGCCCAGGGACTGGTGAGCAACACCGAATCTGTCTCGGCCCTGTTGTTTGCCACCGCCCGGCAGGTAGCTGCGGACCAGAAACTTCTTGAACCGGCACCCGATCTACGCGATCGCCGGCGTGCGTTCCTAAGCGAACTGCGGGTGGTCATCGCCGATATGGAGCGAATCTTTCAGCTTTCGCGCGAACAGTTCTACGCCCGCGAGGAACTCCTTCGTTCGGGGCCGCCCACCTAGGCTGAACCACGTGACGCAGACCGCCGCCCCCGTGGCCCGGCGCAGCGCGGTGTGGCCGGTGCTCAGTTCGGTCGCGATGCTGGCCGGCCTGATCGCCGCCGGTCTCGGGGCGCTGTCGCTGGCCGACGCGTTGACCGCCACCGGCCTGCCGGACCCCGGGCCGGTGACCACCCTGGGTCTGCCGTTCATCCGGGCGGCCGGGGAGATCGCCGCGGTGACTGCGGTCGGCGGGTTTCTCTTCGCGGCCTTCCTCACCCCGCCCCAGCGCAGCGGTGTGCTCGACGTCGGCGGCTACCGCGCGCTGCGGCTTGCCGGCGCGGCGTCGGGGGTATGGGCGGTGTGCGCGGCGTTGTTGGTGCCGCTGACCATCTCCGATGTGTCCGGCCAGCCGTTGCGCGGGCACCTTGAGCCGCTGCAACTGTGGCGGTTGGCGGATCTGATCGACACCGCCAACGCCTGGCGCTGGACGGCCCTGCTGGCCGCGGTCGTCGCCGTGGCGTCACGGCCGGTGCTGCGCTGGTCGTGGACTCCGGTGCTGTTGGCCGGGTCGCTGCTGACCCTGGTGCCGCTGGGCCTGACTGGGCATTCCGCGGCCGGGGGATCGCACGATGTGGCGACCAACAGCCTGCTCATCCACCTGGTGGCTGGCGCGCTCTGGGGCGGGGGATTGCTGGCGTTGCTGGCCCATGCACTGCGCGGCGGCGAGTACGCCGGACTTGCCGCGCGGCGGTTCTCCGTGGTGGCGCTGTGGTGTTTCGTCGCGATGGCGCTGTCCGGCATCGTCAACACTGCGGTGCGCATCCGGCCCGCCGAGTTGTTCTCGACCTCCTACGGCGCGCTGGTGTGCGTAAAGGCAGCCGCACTGCTGGTCCTCGGAGTAATCGGCTGGCGGCAGCGCCGGCGGATGGTGGCGGCGGTGGCTTCCGATGCGACTGCCACGTCCCCGCTGATCCGGCTGGCGATGGTCGAGGCTCTGGTGTTCGGGGTGGCCTTTGGCGTCGCGGTCGGCCTTGGCCGTACGCCGCCGCCGGCATCGGCATCGCTGAACCCCTCCG
Organism: Bifidobacterium breve; assembly: GCA_945882475.1. Taxonomy (GTDB): domain Bacteria; phylum Actinomycetota; class Actinomycetes; order Mycobacteriales; family Mycobacteriaceae; genus Mycobacterium. Next base: position 3,777 of record CAMCWJ010000024.1, on the reverse strand, counting down.
CCGCCGAGGTGGCGTTGGGCTACGACCTCGCCGGGCCGCCGACGCTCGCCCGGATTCTGCTGGACTGGCGCTTCGATCTGGTATTCGGCACCGCCGCAATCGTTTTCGCGGCACTCTACATCGGCGGAGTGATCCGGTTGCGCCGCCGCGGCGACGCGTGGCCACCGGGCCGCACCGCAGCCTGGCTGCTGGGCTGCGCGGTACTGCTGTTCACCACCTCGTCCGGCGTCGGCCGCTATATGCCCGCCATGTTCAGCATGCACATGGCCGGTCACATGCTGTTGTCGATGCTGACCCCGATCCTGCTGGTGCTGGGTGCGCCTACCACGCTGGCACTGCGGGTGCTGCCGCCGGCGGGCAAGGACAACCCGCCCGGACCGCGGGAATGGTTGCTCGCCGGGCTGCGCAGCCGACCGTCGCGGTTCTTCACCCATCCGGTCGTGGCGACGGTGATGTTCGTCGCCGGATTCTACGGTCTGTACTTCGGCGGCATCTTCGACTCCGCGGTGAGCAACCACGCGGCGCACCTGCTGATGAATGCCCACTTCCTGCTCACCGGATTCCTGTTCTACTGGGCGGTGATCGGTGTCGATCCCACGCCCCGGGTGATTCCGCCGCTGGGCAAAATCGGGATGGTCTTCGCTTCGCTGCCGTTGCATGCCTTCTTCGGGGTGCTACTGATGGGCATGGCAGACGTGCTCGGGGAGCGGTTCTACCGATCTCTTCAGTTGCCTTGGCACACAGACCTTCTCGGCGATCAGAGGCTGGGTGGCTCGATTGCCTGGGCGGCCGGCGAGGTACCGCTCGTGGTGGTGCTGCTGGCGCTGCTCATCCAGTGGCAGCGCGGCGACCGGCGCACGGCAACCCGGCTGGACCGGGCCGCCGGTCGCGACAACGACGCGGACCTGGCCGCCTATAACGCGATGCTGGCCGAGATGGCCCGTCGGGACCGCGCCGAGCGCTGATCCACAGCTCCGACTTCATCCACAACCGGGCTGTCCACGCACCTCCTTCGGGCGCCGATCGTCGGTGCGGGCGCGCTCAATGAGGAGCACGCAAACCCGCATCGAGGAAGGGACCCACACATGTTCGAGACACCGCTGACCGTCGTCGGCCGCATCGTCACCGACCCACGCCGCCGCGTTGTTGCCGGCCAGGAGGTGATCAGCTTCCGGGTGGCCAGCAACTCCCGTCGCCGCACCGACGAGGGCGGGTGGGAGCCGGGCAGCACGCTGTATCTCACGGTCAATTGCTGGGGAAGGCTGGTCACCGGCGTCGGCGCCGGTCTGTACAAGGGCGCGCCGGTGATCGCCGTTGGAACCGTCTACACCAGCGAGTACGAGGACCGCGAAGGCGTCAAACGGTCCTCCCTCGAGATGCGTGCCAGCGCGGTGGGCCCGGATCTGGCCTGGGTGATCGCCCGCATCGAGCAGCCGCCGCAGCATCAGGGGGCTACCACCGAGGGCGAGGCCGCCCCAGCCGGTTCCGACGCCGCGGACACGGTTGCGCACCCCGACGTCCAACCCGATGCGGAGGAAACCGGGGAACCGGAGGCGGCCTGACCCGGCGCGACTGCCGACGGCCGCGCCCGCGCACCTAGGATGGTCGGCGAGTGACCGACTGACGGAAGGCGACGGCGCAGGCGATGGCGGAATTCATCTACACGATGCACAAGGTCCGCAAGGCGCACGGCGACAAGGTGATCCTTGACGACGTGACGCTCAGCTTCCTTCCGGGAGCCAAGATCGGCGTCGTGGGCCCCAACGGCGCCGGCAAGTCGAGCGTGCTGCGCATCATGGCCGGCCTGGATCAGGCCAACAATGGCGATGCCTACCTCGCGAACGGCGCGACGGTGGGGATCCTGCTGCAGGAGCCTCCGCTCAATGAGGAGAAGACGGCGCGGCAGAACGTCGAGGAAGGTCTCGGCGACATCAAGGTCAAGCTCGACCGCTTCAACGAGGTGGCCGAGTTGATGGCAACGGACTACTCCGACGAACTGATGGAGGAGATGGGCCAACTTCAGGAGGAACTCGACCACGCCGACGCCTGGGATCTCGACTCCCAACTCGAGCAGGCCATGGACGCACTCCGGTGCCCGCCGCCGGACGAGCCCGTTACCCACCTCTCCGGCGGCGAGCGGCGCCGGGTGGCGCTATGCAAACTGTTGCTGAGCAAACCCGACCTGCTGTTGCTCGACGAGCCCACCAACCACCTCGACGCCGAGAGTGTCCAATGGCTCGAACAACACCTCGCCGACTACAAGGGCGCCATACTCGCGGTCACCCACGATCGCTACTTCCTGGACAACGTCGCTGAGTGGATCCTCGAACTCGACCGCGGTCGCGCCTACCCTTACGAGGGCAACTACTCGACGTACCTGGAGAAGAAGGCCGAGCGCCTCGAGGTAGCCGGCAAGAAGGACCAGAAGCTGCAGAAGCGGCTGCGCGACGAGTTGGCATGGGTGCGCTCCGGAGCAAAGGCGCGCCAAGCCAAGAACAAGGCACGCCTGCAGCGCTACGAGGAGATGGCCAGCGAAGCCGAGAAGACCCGCAAGCTCGACTTCGAGGAAATCCAGATCCCGGTCGGCCCACGGCTGGGCAGCATCGTCGTCGAGGTCGAGCACCTCGACAAAGGCTATGACAGCCGAGTGCTAATCAAGGATCTGTCATTCACCCTGCCGCGCAACGGAATCGTCGGTGTGATCGGACCCAACGGCGTCGGCAAGACCACACTGTTCAAGACGATCGTCGGCCTGGAAGAACCGGACAGCGGGACAGTGCGCGTCGGCGACACGGTCAAGCTGAGTTACGTCGACCAAACCCGGTCCGGCATCGACCCGAAGAAGAACGTCTGGGAGGTCGTCTCCGACGGACTGGACTACATCCAGGTGGGGCAGAACGAGATCCCCTCCCGGGCTTACGTGTCGGCGTTCGGCTTCAAAGGACCGGACCAGCAGAAGCCCGCCGGAGTCCTCTCCGGTGGCGAGCGCAACCGGCTGAATCTGGCCCTGACCCTCAAGCAGGGCGGCAATCTGTTGCTGCTCGACGAGCCCACCAACGACCTCGACGTCGAGACGCTGGGCTCGTTGGAAAACGCCCTGGAGCAGTTCCCCGGATGCGCTGTGGTGATCTCCCACGACCGCTGGTTCCTGGACCGCACCTGTACCCACATCCTGGCCTGGGAAGGCGACGCGGCCAACGAGGCCAAGTGGTTCTGGTTCGAGGGCAACTTCGGGGCCTATGAGGAGAACAAGGTCAGCAGACTCGGGGCGGAGGCGGCCCGTCCGCACAGAGTGACCCACCGCCGGCTCACACGGGACTAAAGTGAGCGGCTGCGCGTCGAACTCGGCGCGCACCCGACCGAGGAGCGGCAGGGCATGACGGAGTTGGCCCGGGCCTACGCCCCCGACACCGGAACAGTCGTGCCCGCGGAGTTGGTCGCCGCCCACCGGGCGCTGGCCGGCCACCGCCGGCCGGGCGACACCCTCGTCGAGGTCTATGGCGCCACCGAGCCGGGCGGGTTCGGTCCCGCTCTACAGATCGTCACCGACCAGGCCGACACCCTAATGGACTCGGTCACCGTCCTGCTGCACCGCCTCGGGGTGGCCTACGTGTCGCTGATGCACCCGGTCCTGCAGGTGCACCGGGACGCCGATGGCGCGCTGCTCGACGTGACCGCCGAGACGTCGGCGGATGCCATCGCCGAGAGCTGGATTCATGTGCAGCTGGCCGAGTCGGTCGACCAGCGGGCGCTGGCCGAGGCCGTGCGATTGCTGCC
>CAMCWJ010000023.1 GCA_945882475.1 Bifidobacterium breve | reverse complement strand
AGGTCACCGGTGAGCGCCTCCGCCCCGGCAAGCCCCAACGCGACGAGTAGCCAGACCAGGGCCGCGGACATGAAATTCACGATACCCCCGCCGGGCGCGGCAGGGGCCGGGCCGGATTCGCCGAGCAACTACACTGCGTGCCCATGTGGTGCCCCAGCGTGTCGCTGTCGGTATGGGCCAATGCGTGGCTGGCCGGTCATGCCGCCCCCGACGACGTCCTTGATGCCCTTTTGGCATGGGCGCCAACGCATTCGGTCGCCGCCTACGACGCGGTGGCCGCCGGGCGTACCGGATTGCCATGGCCGGATCTGGACGACCCTGGTGCGATGTCGCTGTTGCAGACGGTGCGCACCGTTGCCGGCCGTCGGCCCGACGACGACTGGGGGTCGCACCCGGCTATCACGCTGGTGCAACCCGTGCCGGGCGACGTGCGGGGTCTGGCGCCGGGTACCCAGTTCGCCCGGGACGCCGTGGCCGTCGGCGAAGCTATCGTGATCCGGGCTCCCGACGGCGAGTCCATCGGACTGGTGCCGGCGTTCGAGTGGGATGACACCGAGGAGATGGCGGACGGGATTCCACCGACCGAGGCACCTGCGCTCTCGTGGTCGGTCTACTCGCTGCCCACCGGCCCGGTCCCCGATCATCCCGGCCTGGGCGACGCCGAGTACGCCCTGCGCTCGGCGGTCCGGTCGGCCGCAGAGACCCTCGCCGGCCTGCGCTCGACCGGCGAGGGGTGTGCCGACCCGCGCGCTCTGGTCGAGGAGTTACTGCAAGCCGACAGCCACCACCGGATTCCCGAACACGCGCCCTCCCGGGCACTGCGGGTGCTGTCCACCGCTGCGCACATCGACGCGATCATCACCGTCAGCGCCGGGTCGGCGAGCACGCAGAGCGCGGCGGAGGCCCGCATCCTTGATGACACGGTGCGACCACTGGCGTCGGTGGTGCGTGCGGCCCGGTCGGCGGCGGTCAGTGCGATTCTGCAGTCGGCCTGGTCGGACCACCGGGTCTAGCACTGGCGGCCAGCGCACTGGCCTCGCAGTCGGCGGTGCAGAACCGGCCGTTGATACTGTTTCCGTAGCCCGGAACCGGCTGCGGCCCAACGACTCTCGCCGGTTCGCTGCCGAGGAGCAGTTCGTCCATAAGGCCGAGCGCCAACTGAGCGAATCTGGGTTGGGCGTTCGGCGTCGATGCCCTGGCGAACGCGACCCCGAGTTCTTTGGCCTGTTCGGCCAGTTCGCTGTCGAGATCCCAGATCACCTCGATGTGGTCGGCGACGAAGCCCACCGGGCAAATGATGACCGCCTTGGCGCCCGCCTCCGCCAGCGCCGAAAGATGTTCGGCCACATCGGGTTCCAGCCACGGCACGCTGGGCGGTCCCGAGCGGGATTGCCATACCTGGTCGTACTGGTCGAAGCAGGCCGCCGCCGCGATGAGACTCGAGGAGTACGCGACCTGGCGGGGGTAGAGATCCACCCCGCACCGGTTGGCCGCGCGCAGCGGGATGGAGTGCGCGGTGAACACCAGCCGCGCGCTGTCGCGCACCTCCGACGGCAGCGTCGCGGCGGCGTCGGCGATTGCCTCAGCGAACATCGTGACCAGCAGCGGATGGTCGAAGTACTGGCGCAGCTTGACCAACTCCGGCGCCCCGTCGCCGGTCGCCGCCCGCGCGCCTGCGATGTCCTCCTGATACTGGGTACACCCGGAGTAGCCGCCCCAGGCTGAGGTCGAGAACACCGCCGCCCGTCTGATCCCGTCGGCTTTCATCGTCGCGACGGTGTCGGCGATGAACGGGTCGGAGTTGCGGTTGCCGAAGTACACCGGCAGGTTCTCCCCCCGGCCCGCCAATTCGGTCCGGATCTGGTCGATCAACGCGCGGTTGATCGCGTTGATCGGCGAGACGCCGCCGAAATGCAGGTAGTGCTCGGCGACGTCGACCAGCCGCTCCGGCGGCACTCCACGGCCCCGGGTGACATGTTCCAGGAACGGCATGACCTGCTCGGGGCCCTCAGGACCACCGAAGGACAACAGGAGCAGTGCGTCGAAGGGTTCGGTCATCACAGCAGTTGGGTGCTCGCGCCGCCGTCGGCGTAGATGATCGTTCCGGTGGTGGCGGGCAGCCAGTCTGACAGCAGCGCGCAGACCGTCTTGGCCACCGGGGTCGGATCCTTCATGTTCCAGCCCAGCGGGGAGCGCTGATCCCAACCCTCCTCGAGCAGTTTCATCTGCTCGCCGGCTTCGTCGCCCAGGGCGCCGCCGACGATCGCACTCATGGCCAGTGTCCGGATGGGCCCCGCCGCAACCAGATTGGACCGCACGCCGTAGGCGCCCGCTTCGCGGGCGACGAAACGGTTGACCGATTCCAGGGCGCTCTTGGCCACCGTCATCCAGTTGTAGGCGGGCATTGCGCGGGTGGGATCGAAGTCCATGCCGACGATGCAGCCGCCGGCGTTCATGATCGGCAGGGTGGCTTTGGCCAGCGATGCGTAGGAGTACGCCGAGATGTGAATGCCCTTGGCGACGTCCTCGTAAGGCGCATCGAAGAACGGGTTGATACCCATTCCGGTCTGCGGCATGTAACCGATGGAGTGCACCACGCCGTCGAGTTTGTTGCCCGCGCCGATCACCTCGGTGACCCGGTCGGCGAGGGTGTCGAGGTGCTCTGGGTTCTGGACATCGAGTTCCAGCAGCGGCGCCGGTGTCGGTAGCCGGTCGATGATCCGTTTGATCAGATTCATCCGCGCGAAGCCGGTGCACACGATCTCCGCGCCCGCCTCCTGCGCGACCCGGGCGATATGGAACGCGATCGAGGAGTCGGTGATGATCCCCGAGACCAGGATGCGCTTTCCTTCGAGAAGCCCTGTCATATCAGTCCTTTCCTTTGGCGCGGTGTTGATGGTGGTCCACGATCAGTGGCCCATGCCCATGCCGCCGTCGACCGGGATCACCGCGCCGGAGATGTAGCTCGCATCCTCGGATGCCAGGAAACTCACCACCCCGGCGACCTCCTCGGCGGTGCCGATCCGCTTCGCCGGGATGAACTCCAGCGCTCCCTGGGCGACCCGCTCATCCATCGCGCGGGTCATGTCGGTGTCGATCAGCCCGGGCGCCACCACATTGGCGGTGACTCCGGCCTTTGACAGCTCCCGGGAGATCGAGCGTGCCATGCCGATCAGGCCGGCCTTGGACGCCGCGTAGTTGGCCTGGTTGCCGATCCCCCAGGTACCCGAGACCGAACCCACGAAGATCATCCGGCCGAACCGCTTCTTCTGCATGCTTCGGGAGGCCCGCTGGGCAACCCGGAACGCTCCGGTCAGGTTGGCGTCGATGACTCGTGAGAACCTTTCCTCGGTCATCCGGATCAGGAACGCGTCCGCGGTGACGCCGGCGTTGGACACCAGCACCTCCACCGGACCCTGGTGCTCCTCGACTTGGGTGAAGGCACGGTCGACGGCCTCGTTGTCGGTGACGTCGCATTCGACCCCGAACAGTCCTTCCGGCGCGCCGGAGCCGCGGTGGGTGACGGCCACCTTGTGGCCATCGGCGGCCAGTCGCCTCGCGATGGCCAGGCCGATCCCCCGATTGCCGCCGGTGACAAGCACCGACCGGGACACGAATACTGGCCTGCCACCCGTGGCGTCGCCGGCAGCGGCTGAGACGGTTTCGGTCATGCCCGCCAACCTAATGCCTCGCCGACGCGCGCCGACAATCAGGCGCGGTCAGCCGGGCAGGCGGCGGTTGATCAGCAGTGCCGCCAGAGCGGCCAGCGCCAACAGGAGCGAGCCCAAGCGCAGCCAGCCGACGCTGGCATCGCCCTTGGTGGTCTCGTAGCCGATCTGGTCCTGCAGCGTGGTGAAGACCTCCTTGAGCTGCTCCAGAGTCGAGGCGCTGTAATGCGTGCCGTCGGAGAGTTCGGCGATCTTCTTGAGCATCACCTCGTCGACCGGCACCGGCTGACGCTGATCGTTGATCTCGACGTAGCCGTACGGCGTGCCGAACGACACCGTCGAGATGGGCACGCCCTGATCTTTGGCGGTGCGGGCGGCGGTATAGGCGCCCTTGGGATTGTCCGGGTTGGACGGCACCGTCTCCTTGCCGTCGGACATCAGCACGACGCGCCCGGGCGGCGGGCCGTCGCCGCCACCGATGACCGCGCCGACTGTGGCGATCGCCTGCAGCGCGGTGAAGATGCCCTCCCCGGTGGCGGTGCGGTCAGCCAGTTGCAGTTTGTCGATGGCGATCTTGATGGGCTCGCGGTTGGTGGTCGGCGACACCAGCACCGTCGCGGTGCCCGCGTAGGCGATCAGCCCCATGTTGATACCGGGCGTGAGTTGGTCGGCGAACTGTTTGGCCGCCGCCTGGGCTGCCGCCAGCCGACTGGGCTCCACGTCGGTGGCCCGCATCGACTGCGAGACGTCGATCACGAGCATCACCACTGCCCGGTTGCGCGGGATCCGCACGTCGTTCTGCGGCCCGGCCATGGCGATGGTCAGCATGGTGAGCGAGGAGATCAACAGGATCGCCGGGAGGTGCTTCCACCGGGTAGGCCGTTTGGGCGCAACACTTTCCAGCAACTCCATATTGGCAAACCGCAGGATGCGCTTCTGCCGGGAGGCCTGAACGATGATGTAGAGCGCCACGAGGCCGGCAATGGCAAGCAGGAACAGGAAGAACCACGGGTAGGCGAAGCCGGTCAGCGACATCGGGCCGAGCAGCGGCACAGTCATCGTCGGCCCCCGATCACTGACTGCCCGCCAGCGCGCCGCGGCGCCGCGATGCCACGAAACGGACGATGTCGGCGATCCAATCCCGGTCGGTCCGCAACGTCATCAGCGGGGCTCCGCAGCGACGCAGCGTCCGGGCTACCTCCGCGCGATGAGCGCCGGCGGCCCGGGCGAAGTCGTCGCGCAACTGCGCATCGATGGTGAACTCGCGGGTCACGCCGGACTCGGTGTCCTGCAGGATCACATCGCCGACGTCGGGCAGTTCGACGTCGCGGGGATCGAGCACCTCGACACCGAGCACTTCGTGTCGGGCGGCGATGGCCCGCAGTGGCCGCATCCAGGTAATCGGGCCGAGGAAGTCGCTGATCACCACGGCCATCCCGCGGCGTCGCTCCGGGCGGCGCAGCGCGTCGATCGCACCGGCCAGGTCGCCCCGCACGCCCAGCGGTGCCCTCGGCGAGGTGGCGATGGCCCGCAGCAGGGTCTGCTCGTGCTGCCGTCCGGCCCGGGCCGGAACCCGAATGATGTTCTGCCCGTTGGCGATCACCGCCCCGATACGGTTTCCGCCACCGGAATTGAGATAGGTGATCGCCGCGGCCGCAGCCACCGCGAGGTCGCGCTTCTCACAGCCGGTGGTGCCGAAATCCAGGCTTGCCGACATGTCGACGACCAGCCAGGTCTCCAGTTCGCGATCGGAGATCATCTGCCGAACATGCGGATGGGTGGTGCGCGCAGTCACCGACCAGTCCATCCGCCGGACATCGTCGCCGGGCTGATACATCCGGGACTCCCCCGGCTCCGATCCCGGCCCGGGGATCAGACCGAGATGGTTGCCCTGCAGCACTCCGTCCAGTTTGCGCTTGACGGTGAGTTCAAGGGTGCGCAGCGCGGCAGACAACTTCGCGTCACCGATCTCACCGCGCTCGAACGAGGGCGGGTGGACCGCCTGCGGCTGACGAGACGCGTCAACGGCGGGAGCGGGCTCGCTCACCGAGCGATCGCGCCGGCCGCGAATTGCGCCGAGGCGCCCACCGGGGGAACCGAATGTCCTTGCTGCGGAACCGCGTTCACCTGCGGAAGACCGACCGTCTGCAGGATCCGGGCGATCACCGTCTCGGCCTTGACGTCGTCGGCCAGCGCGTCGTAGGTGAGCACCAACCGGTGCCGCAGTACGTCGGGGATCACATCGACGACGTCCTGCGGGATGACATAGTCGCGGCCCCGCACCAGGGCGAGTGCTCGGGCGGCGGCGATGATGCCCAGCGAGGCGCGTGGCGAGGCGCCGAAGGCGATCCACGCCTTGACGTCGGGCATACCGAACAATTCGGGACGGCGGGTGGCGGTCACGACCCGGACCACGTAGTCGACCAGGGCGTGGTGCACGAAGTTGTTGGCGGCGACGTCCTGCAATCGCAGCAGTTCACCGGTGTCGAGAATCTGCTTGGGCTCGGGCGGGGTGACGCCCATCCGGTAGATGATCTCGCGCTCTTCCTCCGGGGAGGGATAGTCGACGTTGATCTTGAACAGGAAGCGGTCCCGCTGGGCTTCCGGCAGCGGGTAGACGCCCTCGTTCTCGATCGGGTTCTGGGTGGCCATCACCAGGAACGGCTTGGGCAGCGGGTAGGTCTTGCCGCCGATCGAGATCTTGCGTTCAGCCATCACCTCGAGCAGCGCGGACTGAACTTTCGCCGGGGCGCGGTTGATCTCGTCGGCAAGCAGGAAGTTGACCACCACGGGCCCGAGTTCGATGTCGAACTCCTCACGGCCCTGGCGATAGATGCGGGTACCGATGATGTCGGTGGGGACCAGGTCGGGGGTGAACTGGATGCGGGCGAAGGTGCCGCCGACGACCTTGGCGAAGGTCTCCACCGCCAGCGTCTTCGCCACGCCCGGAACGCCCTCGAGCAGCACATGCCCCTTGGCCAGCAGACCCACCAGGATGCGTTCGACCAGTTGATCCTGGCCGACGATGATCCGCTTGACCTCGAAGATCGCCCGTTCCAGGGTTTGCACCTCGGCAGCCAGGCCATTGCCGCCGGCGGGGACGACTCCGGGCGAGCCGGCGTAGCCTCCGGAACTCGGGGGCGACCCACCTGGTGACGTCATCTATTTCCTCCGTTGGTTCTCGGTGTCGGGCATGACAGAAGCCCACATCCTCGTCGGGGGCCATCGTGCCCGGCTCCAACTATTCCAGGCGTTTCGGAATCCGTCGATGCGGGTCACCGCGGGGTGCGGCCCGCGTCGGGCTCAGGTCTCGATGACGCGGGTGAGGTAGGGCGTCATGCCGGCGGTGCGAACCGGGCCGACGCTCACCTTCCCGGCGTTCGACGACGACTCCAACATCTGCCCGTCGCCGAGGTAAATGCTGACGTGCTGGGTGCCACCGGGACCGTAGAAGATCAGATCGCCGCGTTTGGCCTGCGACGGGAGGACGTGTCGGCCGGCGGTGTACTGGTCGCCGGAGTACTTGGGCAACGCGACACCGACGCCGGCGAAGGCGAACCGCACGAATCCGGAGCAGTCGTACCCCACCTTCCCGGCATCCTGGTCCACGCCGGCACTGGGGCCGTTGATGGCCCCGCCGCCCCAGGAGTACGGCACGCCCTGCTGGGATCCGCCGCGGCGGATCACGTACTCGATGGCTTGCGGACCGCGCACCCGGCCACCGGGCAGTGCCGCCGGACTCCCACCGATGCCGAGACCGGAGAGGAACTTGCGGCCGAGGTCCATCGTGGCCTGCGCGGCCTGCTGGGTGAAGGCCAGTGACGCCTGCGCCACCGCCACCGGATCTCCGGGCGCGCCGGCACTGAGCACCTTGGGCAGCGTGGGGTCCCACCCCTGCTCCGCCTGGGCCGGCGAGGCGAAGCCCAACGCGAGGGTCAGTGCGACGACGACGGCCATCAGCGGCCGCAACAGGCGAACGATGCTGGTGGACAGGTGATTTCGTGATCTGCGCATGGTCGGCAACGTCACCATTCGATGTAGCGCACGGCGAAGGGGGTCATACCACTGGTTCGCACCGGTGAGATCTTGACCGTCGACCCGGTGTACGGCGCCTCGATCATCTGGCCGTGGCCCAGGAAAATGGCGACGTGCTGGCTGCCACCGGGGCCCCAAAAGATCACGTCACCGCGGCGCATCTGTGCGGTCGGGATCTGACGACCCATCTGGTACTGCGAACCCGAGTAGTGCGGAAGTTTGATACCGGCCCCGGCGAAGGCGTAGAGGACCAGGCCCGAGCAGTCGAAGCCGACGGTACCGGCGCCTGAGTCGATGCCCCGACTGGCGCCCGCGGCGTTGCCGCCACCCCACGAGTACGGCGTGCCGATGACCGACATGGCGCGCTTGATCACGTACTCGATGGCCTGATTCCCGTACACCATCGGGATGCCGCCGTTGTTGGTGATGCCGGTGTCGGTGGGCTTGAGAATGCCCATCTTCTGCAGGAACTGCTTCCCGAGTTGCTGGGTCGTCTGATAGGAGTTCTGAACGATCTTCAGGACTGCGTTGATGATCTGGATGGGGTCGCCGGACAGGAAGGCCGCGGGCACCATCGGCAGCGTCAGGTCCCACTCGGACGCCTTGCCGTAGGGCGGGATCTTCTGACCCGGGGCCGCACCGGACGCAGTCGGATCCCACCGATCGCCGGTGGCGGGGTCGGCCGGGGCGACAGCCTGCGGCGCGGAGGCCGGGGCTGACCCGCCGGCTGGGGCCGACTGGCCCGATTGTGCTGCTTGGGCCGGCTGGGCTGCTTGAACCGATCGGGCCGACCAGGCCCGGGCCTCGTCGAGTTTGCGCTGCGCGGCGCGGCGTTCGGCGGCGAGACGGTCGATCTCGGCCTGCTGGTTGCGGAAGGTCTCCTGGGCTGCGGTGAGCGCGGCCCCCGCCGCATCCTGGCTGCCCTGGGCGTCTTTGACCGACAGATCGGCTTTCTGCTTGGCCATCCGGGCCGAGGCGTCCTTGTTGACCACCTCGGTGCGGGCCTGCCGCAGGCCGTCCATCACCGCCTGCGAACTCAGCGAGAGCGTCCTGCCGGCCGTTGCGGTCGAGATGATGTCCTCGGGGGCTCGGGCCATCATCAGCGCAGCCGACGGGCCGTTGACGTAGCTGGCCGCCGCAAAAGTATCGAACCGCTTCTGCGCCTGCGTAATTGCGACACCGGCGTCCTTGACCGCCTGCTGGCTGGCGTCAACCTGCTGCTGCGCAACCGCGGCCGCCTCGCGGGCATCCGCCACCTCCATGATGGCCTTGTTGACGCTCTCCTGCTCGATCTGGACCTTTGCGCCGATGTCCTGGAGTCGCTGATCAGCTTCGGCGACATCGGCGACCAGTGCGGCGAGGCTGTTCGGGGCAGGATCGGGTTCGGCGTTGGCCAGGCCCGGGACGGACAGCGCCATGGCGATGCTGAGGGTCAGCGGGCACACGGCACGCCTGACCCGGCCGGCATGCAGGGGAGGTCTCATGCGAGTTCTCATGCGGCTTCGGCTCCTCAATGCTCCGTGAACGGTCACGCAAGTAACTCAAGTCACATGAGTCACTCCAATAACTTTGGTGACTGTTGCACCGTAAGTCACATTTGTCGCATGAGAAACTTCAGGCAAGAATTACATTTTTGTCATTTGCGAAATGTGACCTGGCGGTGATCTTAGGAATTCGCCAAGAAAGGCTATTTGACCTGGTTGGAAACACTTTCGGCCGACCCGGAATGTCTCGCCCACCGTTGCAGAAATCGGGTGGCGACTGCTGCCGCCGCAACCGCGATCACTACGACGACCGTTAATGCTGTCCAGGAGATATCCGGGGTATTCAACTGGTCCACGAAATTCTGGGCGCCCTGCACCGGATTCGGCGCGGTCTTGACCACATCCTGACCGGCTTCCAGGAGCACGCGGTCGTAGGTCGTGCTGTAGGACCCCGCCCAACCCGGACTGATCACCAGCACTGTGGACCCCGGGTGCCCCTGCCCCACCGCGGTGGCGATGTCGCGCAACGGGGTGTCGATGATCGGGCTCTCCTCCATGACGACCACCTTGAGATCGATTCCGCGATCCCGCGCGCCGGCCACGACCTTCTGAAGACCGGCCACGTCGGCGGGAGGGGCGGCCACTCCGTCGGCGGCGACCTCTGCCTTGACCTTGTCCAGGCACGTGTCGACCGGGGTGGAGGCAGGAAGTCCGACGGCGCCGCACACCTCTACGGGAATGAACGCGGGAATCGGACCGAAGACCGGCGCGGGCACCAGGGGAAGGGCGGACGGACTCACGATCGAGACGGTACGCGGCCGCAGTGCGGTCGGCCCCTGCACGCGCCGACCGGAAACACCACCGATGCGGGATCGTTGCCCGTCCCAGCTGGCCGAGCCGCCGGGTCGGCCCGCTGGATCACAGCCCGGGCCGCCGGGCCGGCCAGCTGGATCACAGCCCGCGGGGTCCCGTTTCTAGCAGGACGTTCGTACCCGTTACGATCCGACGTGCCCGCCAACCTAGCGCCCGTTGACGGGAAAGCCGACGTCGGGAGTCGATGTGAGCAGCGTTTCGTCCGGTCCGTCCCTCAATTCGTTCGGAGCCCGCGACACCCTGACCGTCGGGGCCAACAGCTACCAGATCTACCGCCTGGACGCAGTGCCCGGCACCGAGAAGCTGCCCTACAGCCTGAAGGTGCTCGCCGAGAACCTGCTGCGTACCGAGGACGGCGCCAATATCACCGCCGACCACATCCGCGCGATCGCCGACTGGGATCCCTCGGCTGAGCCGAGCATCGAGATCCAGTTCACCCCGGCCCGCGTCCTGATGCAGGACTTCACCGGCGTGCCCTGCATCGTCGACCTGGCCACCATGCGAGAGGCTGTCACCGCTCTCGGCGGCGACCCCGACAAGGTCAACCCGCTCTCCCCCGCCGAGATGGTCATCGACCACTCGGTGATCCTCGATTTCTTCGGCAACGCCGGCGCCTTCGAGCGCAATGTCGAACTCGAATATCAGCGCAATGGCGAGCGCTACCAGTTCCTGCGCTGGGGCCAGGGAGCGTTCGACGACTTCAAGGTGGTGCCGCCCGGGACCGGCATCGTCCACCAGGTCAACATCGAATATCTGGCGCGCGTGGTGATGGAACGCAACGGCGTCGCATACCCCGACACCTGCGTCGGCACCGACAGTCACACCACCATGGAGAACGGCCTGGGCGTGCTGGGCTGGGGTGTGGGCGGTATCGAGGCCGAGGCGGCCATGCTGGGCCAACCGGTGTCGATGCTGATCCCCCGCGTCGTCGGCTTCAAACTGACCGGAGAGATCAAGCCCGGCGTCACCGCCACCGACGTGGTGCTGACCGTCACCGACATGCTGCGCAAGCACGGTGTGGTCGGCAAGTTCGTCGAGTTCTACGGCAAGGGCGTGGCCGAGGTGCCGCTGGCCAACCGCGCCACGCTGGGCAATATGAGCCCCGAATTCGGTTCCACCGCAGCGATGTTCCCGATCGATGAAGAGACCATCAAGTATCTGCGGCTGACCGGACGCACCGAGCAGCAGCTGGCTCTGGTTGAGGCCTACGCCAAGACACAGGGCATGTGGCACTATGCCGATTCTGAGGGGCCTGATCACGAGCCGAAGTTCTCCGAGTACCTCGAACTCGACCTGTCCACGGTGGTGCCCTCGATCGCCGGCCCGAAGCGTCCACAGGACCGTATCGAACTGAGCGACGCGAAGAACGCGTTCCGCAAGGACATCCACAACTACGTCGAGAAGAACCATCCCGCGCCGGAGACCAAACTCGACGAGGCCGAGGAAGAGTCGTTCCCGGCCAGCGATCCGGCGGCGCTGTCGTTCGCTGATGACGGTGCGGCCGATCTTCGACCGTCAGCGGCGCGGAACGCGCAAGGGCGGCCGAGCAAGCCGGTGCTGGTGAAATCGGCCGAACAAGGCGATTTCGTGCTCGATCATGGCGCGGTCGTGGTCACCGGCATCACGTCATGCACCAATACCTCCAACCCGTCGGTGATGCTCGGCGCCGCACTGCTGGCGAAGAAGGCCGTCGAGAAGGGACTGACCACCAAGCCATGGGTCAAGACGAATATGGCGCCCGGCTCACAGGTGGTCACCGACTACTACAACAAGGCCGGACTGTGGCCGTATCTGGAAAAGCTGGGCTATTACCTCGGCGGCTACGGATGCACCACCTGTATCGGTAACACCGGACCGCTCGCCCCGGAGATCTCGAAGGCGATCAACGACAACGACCTATCAGTGACGGCGGTGCTGTCGGGCAATCGCAACTTCGAGGGACGTATCTCCCCCGACGTCAAGATGAACTATCTGGCCTCCCCGCCACTGGTGATCGCCTACGGCATTGCCGGCACCATGGACTTTGATTTCGAGTCCGATCCACTGGGCACCGACAACGCTGGCAACGACGTGTTCCTAAAGGACATCTGGCCGTCGCAGAGGGAGATCGACGACACCATCGCCGCCTCGATCAACCGTGAGATGTTCACCAGCAGCTACGCCGATGTGTTCAAGGGCGACGAGCGCTGGCGGAACCTTCCCACGCCGTCGGGCAACACCTTCGCCTGGGACCCCAAGTCCACCTATGTCCGTAAGCCACCGTATTTCGACGGAATGCCCGCCGAGCCGCAACCAGTCAGCGATATCAAGGGCGCCAGAGTCCTTGCGCTGCTTGGCGATTCGGTAACCACCGACCACATTTCACCGGCAGGCAATATCAAGAAGGGCACGCCGGCCGCGCAATACCTAGAAGCCAACGGCGTCCAGCCTGCCGATTTCAACTCGCTGGGTTCACGACGCGGCAACCATGAGGTGATGATTCGCGGAACGTTCGCCAATATCCGACTCAGCAATCAGGTGCTGGCCGGGTTGGGTGAGGTTCCGTCCGGCGGCTACACCCGTGACTTCACTCAGGACGGCGGACCGCAGTCATTCATCTACGACGCCGCGCAGAACTATGCGGCGAAGAAGATCCCGCTGGTGGTGCTCGGCGGCAAGGAGTACGGATCTGGGTCCTCACGGGACTGGGCTGCCAAGGGCACCAGCCTGCTGGGTGTCCGCGCGGTGATCACCGAGTCATTCGAGCGCATCCACCGCTCGAATCTCATCGGCATGGGTGTCATCCCGCTGCAGTTTCCGGCTGGCGAATCGGCGGCGTCTTTGAAGTTGGACGGCACCGAGGTGTTCGACATCACCGGTATCGAGGCGCTCAATTCCGGCAAGACTCCGAAGACCGTTCACGTGACGGCCACCAAAGCCGACGGTTCGGTGATCGAGTTCGATGCCGTGGTGCGCATCGACACCCCCGGCGAGGCTGACTACTACCGCAACGGCGGAATCCTGCAGTACGTGCTGCGCAATATGCTGCGGGACACTGCGAGCTAGGCATCTAGGCGCGCTAAGCCAGTTCGATCAGGCTCGAGTACTCCTCGGACCAGTGGTCCTCGGTTCCGTCCGGTAGCAGCACCACGCGCTGCGGATCGAGCGCCTCGGCAGCGCCCGGATCGTGCGTCACCAGCACTACCGCGCCCAGGTAGCTGCGCAGCGCGTCGAGCACCTGCTCGCGCGATGCCGGGTCGAGATTGTTGGTGGGCTCGTCCAGCAGCAGCACGTTCGCGGTGGAGGCCACCAGTCCGGCCAGGGCCAGGCGCGTCTTCTCACCGCCGGACAGCGTTCCGGCGGGCTGTTCCAGCTGGGGTCCGGTGAACATGAACGCGCCGAGCAGACCGCGCAGATCCTGCTCGCCGGTGTCAGGGGCGGCGTGACGGATGTTCTCCCACACCGTTGCGTGATCGTCGAGGGTGTCGTGCTCCTGGGCGAAGTAGCCGACCTTCATCCCGTGGCCGGGTTCGATGGCGCCGGCATCGGGTTTCTCGACTCCGGCGAGCACCCGCAGCAGGGTGGTCTTGCCCGCACCGTTGAGGCCCAGCACGACCACCCGGGAGCCCCGGTCGATGGCCAGATCGACACCGGTGAACACTTCCAGAGAGCCGTAGGTCTTGGTCAAACCCCTGGCCACCATCGGGGTCTTGCCGCACGGCGCGGGGTTCGGGAACCGTATCTTGGCGACCTTGTCGGCCACCCGCTCGGCGTCGAGGGCGGCCATCATCCGGTCAGCCCGTCTCAACATATTTTGGGCCGCAACGGCTTTGGTGGCCTTGGCTCCCATCTTGGCGGCCTGGGTGCGCAATGCAGACGCCTTCTTCTCGGCATTGGCGCGCTCCCGGCGGCGACGCTGCTCGTCGGTGGCGCGCGCGTCGAGGTACTTCTGCCAGCCCATGTTGTAGACGTCGGCCTCGCCGCGAACGGCATCGAGGAACCACACCCGGTTGACCACCTCGGCGAGCAACCCCACGTCGTGGCTGATGATGACCAGTCCCCCGCTGTAGTTCTTGAGAAAGTCGCGCAGCCAGGTGATGGAGTCCGCATCGAGATGGTTGGTCGGTTCGTCGAGTAAGAGCGTGGTATCCGTACCCGCCCCACTCTCACTGGCGGCGAACAGAATTCGGGACAGTTCGACCCGGCGGCGCTGACCACCGGAGAGGGTGCGCAACGGTTGGGTGAGGATGCGTTCGGCCAGACCCAGGCTCGCGCAGATCCGGCCCGCTTCGCTTTCAGCCGCGTACCCACCGAGGGCGGAGAAGCGTTCCTCGAGTTGGCCGTAACGGCGGATCGCCCGGTCGCGTTCGGTCTCGTCGACCACCTCGGCCATTAAGACCTGTTGCTTCTCCAGGTCAGCGATCAGGGTGTCGAGGCCGCGGGCGGACAGCACCCGGTCGCGGGCCAGCACGTCGAGGTCGCCCTCGCGCGGGTCCTGCGGCAGATAACCGATCTCGCCGCTGCGCACCACGGTGCCCGCGTAGGGATCGCCGGACCCGGCGAGGATCCGCATCGTCGTGGTCTTACCCGCACCGTTGCGTCCCACCAGGCCGATCCGGTCACCAGGCTGGACCCGCAGCATCGGCCCTTCGGCGAGCAGCAGGGTGCGTGCGCCTGCGCGGACCTCGAGGTCCGTTGCGGTGATCATTGTCGCCGCCCCTCCTCCATCGGCCGTGCTTACTTGTCGTCAGTGAAGACCGGGGCGCGCTGCTGAGCGCGCGCGGCGACCGCCTCCTCGAAGTTGGCGGTCAGCAGGCGCACATAGAGCTGCCCGAGGCCCTCGGCCTGCATATGTCCCTCCAGGGTACCGGCGTCCAGCCCGGTCCACAGCGTGCGCTTGGTCAGCTCGGTGCCCGGCCGGGAGAATCCGGCAATCCGCTCGGCGATGTCGTAGCAGGTCTCCAGCAGATCCCCGGCCGGCACCTGGCGGGATACCAGGCCGATCCGTTCGGCCTCAGCGGCGTCGACGTCACGGCCGGTCAGCATGATCTCGAAGGCGCGTGATGAGCCGATGGCCCGCGGCAGCAGGTAGCTCAGCCCCAGCTCGCTGGCGGTCAGGCCGTTGTTGATCCCGGCTGCCCGGAAGTAGGCGTCGGCTGCCGCTACCCGGATATCAGCGGCCAGTGCCAGACACAGGCCACCGCCGATCGCCGCGCCGTTAACCGCGGCGATGATCGGCTGATGTAGCCGGCGCATGGCCAGGATCACCTCGTCGAGGATTTCCATGGACCGCAACGCGTACGTCGGGCGGGTCAGGCCGTCGACGTGCGGGACCGACCCGGCCGACTTGTGGTCGGCACCCGAGGAGAACCCGCGGCCGGACCCGGTCAGCACGACCACCCGGACATCGTTGTCGTGATTCAACTCGGAGAGCACATCCCGAAGCGGCACCATGACGTCGAAGGCCATCGAGTTCATCCGCTCCGGGCGGTTCAGGGTGACCAGGGCGATGTGGGGCCGGGGACGGTGGACGAGAACGAAGCCTGAGTCACGTATCACCAGTGCACGCTATCGCGTGCGGCACCTCAGAGGTCTGCTGTCCCCTCGGCGATGGCGGCCTCGATGTCGAGTTTCCGGACCTCCGCGATGAGTTCGTCCAGCGCCGCCGGGGGCAGAGCGCCGGCCTGGTTGAACACCAGGTGGCCCTTCTTGAAGGCCATCAGCGTTGGAATGCCGCGGATCTCGGCGGCGGCAGCCAGTCGCTCCTGCGCCTCGGTGTCGACCTTGCCGAAGACGATGTCGGGGTGCTTGTCCGAAGCGGCGGTGAAGGTCGGCGCGAAGGCCCGGCAGGGGCCGCACCAGGAAGCCCAGAAATCAATCAGCACGATGTCGTTGCCGTTGACGGTGTCGTTGAAGTCATCTTCGGTGAGGTCTCTGGTAGCCATGTGAGTCCTAACGTCGGGGCCCGGTGTTTGTGTTCCTGGTTTTTGTGTTCCTGCTCAATACAAACGGGCCAGGGCGCTCGTCGCGTCATAACCGGCGAAGTCCCCGAGTTCACCGTCGCGCAACCGGTTGACCCACCCGGGGTCAGCGAGCAGCGCCCGGCCGATCGCAATCACGTCGAACTCGCCCTCCCCGAACTGCTCAACCAGTCGGTCGACCGGCGCCGGCGGGATCGGCGCGCTGTGCCGACCGGGCTTGAACTCCGTCTCCAGGCCCACCGACCCGACGGCGATGACGGGCACTCCGGTGAGCTTCCTGGCCCACCCGGACAGGCTCATGCGCGGGTCCTCGTCCGGGAAGGCAGGCAGGTGGTGGCGCCGGGTCGAGGGATGCAGAACGTCGACACCGGCCGCCACCAGCGGGGCGAGCAGTCGCTCGAGCTCAGCCGGCGTTGCGGCCAGCGCGGCGTCATAGCGGCCCATCTTCCACTGCGAGAACCGGTAGATGATTGGAACGCCCGGGCCTAACGCCGAGCGCACCGCCGCCACCACCTCGGCAGGGAATCTGGTGCGCGCATCCGGGGTTCCGCCGTAGCCGTCCGTGCGGCGGTTGGTTTCCTCCCAGAGGAATTGGTCAAGCAGATATCCGTGTGCACCGTGGATCTCGACGGCATCGAAGCCCGCCGCGCGTGCGTTACGCGCCGCCAACGCATAGGCCTGAGCGACACCGTCCAGTTCTGCCGTACCAAGAGCCCGCCCAATCGCGGCACCGCTCACGTCGATGCCCGACGGGCTGACGGGTTCCTGATCGGGCATGTCGCCGTCGTGCTCGCCGCGC
>CAMCWJ010000022.1 GCA_945882475.1 Bifidobacterium breve | reverse complement strand
GGGTGAACAACTGCTGTTCGGTGATCGCGACCGCATGCACGCCAGCGGCGGCCGGGTCACCGGCCGCGGTCAGGGCGTTCCAGGCGGTATCGGCGGTGGCATCGGCGAGGGCCGGCCGGCCGGCCAGCAGGGTTGCCGCGGCGGCCAGTCCGGCGGTCGCCGGTGCGCCCGGCGGCGCGGCGGCCGAGGCGACGGCTTCGGCGGTCAGGTAGGTCGCGTCGGCGGCGCCGATGGTCGGCAGCGCCAGTCGCAGCGACCCCCAGCCAGGCAGGTTCACCGCATCCAGCGCGACCGGATCGGCCTGCAGACCCGGCAGCGCGGCCCAGTCCCGGTCGGCCAGCGCGCCGGCGAGTTGGGGCCGGGTTGCGATCATCACCGGCGAGGTGACCAGCGACCGGGCATCGCTGACGATCTGCTTGCCGACCGCGCTCTGCAGCCGGGCCGACGGAATCGAACTCGCCGGGATCCACAGCGCGGGGCGCCCACCCAGCTCGGCCGGCCAGGTGCCGGTGAGGCCGTTGACGACGGCATCCGAATCGCCAACGGTGACAGTTACATTCACGCACTTATCGCCCACCGGGGAGGCCTCGGCGTTGTAAATCTGGGCGAACGCTTCGACGTTGGCCGCGATTGACTGATCGGCGACCACGGCCACGTCCGCTGAACCCTGCAGGCATTGATTCGCGGCGTCGGTTGAGCGGCGGGAGAGCGCGTCTCCGAAAAACTGCCACAGGATCGCCCCGCCGACCAGAGCCACCACCGCGATCAGGGCGACGATCACCCCGACGCTCACCCCGCGTCGGGTGCCTTCGGCCCGCCGCCGCCGGCCCGGCGAGACACCGCCGTCGTCGCCGTCGGGGCCCGCGAATCCGCCGGAGTCGGGGAGGTTGTGCCTGCCCATCTAGCTGACCCGTTGCCCGCCGAGGCTCGCCTTGAACTCGCGGCGGCGCCGGTGCAGGATCGGTTCGGTGTAGCCGCTGGGCTGTGCGGCGCCAGCCAGGATCAGTTCCTGGGCGGCCTGGAAGGCGATGCTGGCGTCGGGGTCCGGTGCCATCGGGCGGTACTGGGGGTCGCCGGCGTTCTGTTGGTCGACCACCGCTGCCATCCGCCGCAGGCTGGAGGTCACATCGGCGTCGGTGATGACACCGTGGTGCAGCCAGTTCGCCAGCAGTTGGCTGGAGATGCGCAGGGTGGCCCGGTCCTCCATCAATGCGACATCGTGGATGTCGGGCACCTTCGAGCAGCCGACACCGGCGTCGATCCAGCGCACCACATAGCCCAGGATCGATTGGCAGTTGTTGTCGACCTCCTCGTGGATCTCCGCGGTGGTCCAATCCATTCCGCCGTGCGCCAGCGGGATGGCCAGCAGCGCCTCGATGCCGGTGCCGCGGCCGGCCAGGTCCCGCTGCACCGCGTTGACGTCGACGTAGTGGTAGTGCATGGCGTGCAGCGTGGCGGCGGTGGGCGAGGGCACCCAGGCGGTGCTGGCGCCGGCCCGGGGCTGGGCGATCTTCTGCGCCACCATGTCGGCCATCAGATCGGTCATCGCCCACATGCCCTTGCCGATCTGGGCCCGTCCGGCAAAGCCGGTGGCCAGGCCGACGTCGACGTTGCGATCCTCGTAGGCGAGGATCCAGGGCTGCGACTTCATCGCACCCTTGCGGATCATCGGGCCGGCTTCCATCGAGGTGTGGATCTCGTCGCCGGTGCGGTCGAGGAACCCGGTGTTGATGAACGCCACGCGATCGGCAACCGCCTTCACGCAGGCTTTGAGGTTGACCGAGGTGCGACGCTCCTCGTCCATGATGCCGACCTTGATCGTGTTGCGCGGCAAGCCCAGGACATCCTCGACCCGGCTGAACAACTCGCCGGTGAACGCCACCTCCTCGGGGCCGTGCATCTTCGGCTTGACGATGTAGATCGACCCGGTCCGGCTGTTGCGCAGCGGGCCGTTGCCGTCGCCGGTGCTCAGGCCGTGCATGGCGATCAGGCTGGTGAACAGTGCGTCCTGGATGCCCTCGGGAACCTCGTTGCCGTCGGCATCGATGATCGCGTCGTTGGTCATCAGGTGCCCGACATTGCGGACGAAGAGCAGGCTGCGCCCGGGCAGGATCAGATCCGATCCGTCCGGTGCGGTGAAGACCCGGTCGCCGTGCAGCACCCGGGTGATGGTGCTGTCGCCCTTGCGGACCTCTTCGGCCAGATCGCCACGGTTCAGGCCCAGCCAGTTGCGATAGCCGAGCACCTTGTCCTCGGCGTCCACCGCGGCCACCGAGTCCTCGAAGTCCATGATCGTGGTGATCGCGGACTCCAGCACCACGTCGGCGATTCCGGCCGCATCGGTCGAGCCGATCGGGGAGTCCGGGTCGATCAGGATCTCCAGATGCAGCCCGTGCTGAACCAGCAGCACCGCCGACGGGGCGGCCGGATCGCCGGAATACCCGACGAACTGCCCCGGGTCGGCTAGTTCGACGCCGGGGCCCGCCCCCAGCGTCACCAGCAGTCGGCCGTCCTGCACCCGGAATCCGGTGGCCTCGCGGTAGCTTCCGGCCGCCAGTGGAACCACGTCGTCGAGGAACCGGCGCACGTAGCCGATCACCTTCTCGCCGCGAATCCGGTTGTAGCCGTTGCCTCTTTCGGCCCCACCGGCCTCGCTGATGACGTCGGTGCCGTAGAGGGCGTCGTACAACGACCCCCAGCGGGCGTTCGCGGCGTTGAGCGCGAAACGTGCATTGAGGATGGGCACCACCAGTTGCGGCCCGGCGGTCGAGGTGATCTCCGCATCCACCCCGGCGGTTCCGATGGTGAAATCAGCGGGCTCGGGCAGAAGATAGCCGATATCGGTGAGGAACTGCCGGTACTCACCGGCGTCGAAGCCACCCACGACCCGCTGCCGGTGCCACCGGTCGATCTGGGCCTGCAGATCGTCGCGGCGGGCCAACAGTTCCCGGTTGCGGGGGGTCAGGTCGGCGACGACCTTGTCCACCCCCGCCCAGAAGCTCTCCGGCTCAATCCCGGTGCCGGGCAGGGCCTCGTCGGTGATGAAGTCGTACAGCCCACTGGCAATCCGCAGATTCCCGACGACGATCCGATCGGTCGTGACCCGGTCAGTCATGAGTTCCTCCCTCAAGGAAAGTTCCCTGATCCTATCGGTGCGTGCCGTCGTAGACCGTTCCCACCACGTCTTCGAAGAGGTCCTCCAACGTCACCATCCCGCAGACTGTGCCGTCGTCGTCGGTCAGCAACGCGAGGTGACTGTTATTCCTGCGGAGCTGGGAGAGGGCGTCGGGCAGTGGCATCGAGGCCGGTAGCCGCGGCAGGGGACGCACCACCGAGGCACTGACAGCGGCACCCGGGTGGTCGATGAGGTCAAGGATGTCTTTGATGTGCAGGAACCCGGTGAATTCACCTGTCGCGTCGACCACCGGAAAGCGCGAGTATCCCGTCGACGCCAGCGCCTGCTCGACTGCCGCCACAGTGGGCCCGGTGCCGGGTGCAGCGATCGGCACCGAGCGAATCTCGGCAAGGGGAACCGTCATCTCGCCGACCACCCGGTTGCGGATCTGCAGCGCCCGGGACAGCCGGATGTGCTCCTCGGAATCGAGCAGGCCCTCGGATCGTGACTCCGCGATCATCTCGGCAAGTTCCACCGTCGAGATGGTGACATCGAGTTCGTCCTTGACCGCAACGCCGAATGCGCGCAGCACGGCATTGGCCATCCAGTTGTATACCGCGATCAGCGGCCGGACAGCCCGCACGTAGGCCACATAGAACGGCACCACCAGCATGGCGGTCGAC
Source organism: Bifidobacterium breve (assembly GCA_945882475.1). GTDB lineage: Bacteria > Actinomycetota > Actinomycetes > Mycobacteriales > Mycobacteriaceae > Mycobacterium. The sequence continues at coordinate 13,176 of CAMCWJ010000022.1, read as the reverse complement.
TCGGGCCCGGCGATGGCGATGTTCTTGGGCACCATCTCACCGAGCAACACGTGCAGGGCGACCACGATCGCCAACGCCAGCAGGAACGACACCGTGTGCAGCACCGCATCGGGTACGCCGAGGTATCCGAACGGCTTCTCCAGCAGATGAGCTACCGCCGGTTCGCCGACCCGGCCGAGCAGGATCGAACAAATGGTGATGCCGAGTTGCGCGCCGGCCAGCATCAGCGACAACTGCTCCCCGGCGCGCATCACGGCGACCGCGCGCTTGTTGCCCTGCTCGGCCAGGGCCTCGAGCCGGTCCCGCCGCGCCGAGATCAGCGCGAACTCCGAGCCGACGAAGAACGCATTGGCCGCCAGCAGCACGATGGTGAGCAGCACACCGAAGATGTCGCCGCCCATCACTGGCCCGTCCGCATCAGGGTGAGACGGTCGATGCGCCGGCCGTCCATCGACAGCACGGTGGCCCGCCAGCACGGCGACTTACCGGCACCGTCGGGATCGAAGGCCGCCAGTTCGACGGCCTCCCCGGGCGCGGGGATGTGACCCAATTGTGCGAGGACGAGCCCGCCGATCGTCTCGTACTCCCCGTCGGGGCCGCGGAACCCGGTCGCGGTGGCGACCTCATCGATGCGCAACAGGCCGGAAACCTCCCACCCCAAACCAGTCCGCCGGACATCCGGTGTCGCGTTGTCGTGTTCGTCGCGAACGTCGCCGACGATCTCCTCGATCAGGTCCTCGACGGTGACCATGCCGGCGGTGCCGCCGTACTCGTCGACGATAAGTGCGGTTTGCAGGCCGTTGGCGCGGATTTCGGTCATCAGGGTGTCGCCGGGAAGCGTCGACGGCACCCGGGGGACCGCGACCGCCAGCTGGGCCAACCTGCGGTGGGCACGGTGATCCGCCGGTACCCCGAACACCTGCTTGACATGCACAATGCCCAGGGTCTCGTCGAGGTCGCCCTCGATGACCGGGAAGCGCGAGAAACCCGTCCGGGCCGAGGCGTTCAACAAGTCGGCGACGGTGTCGTCGGCTCGGAGAACCTCGATCTCCGTGCGCGGGGTCATGAACTCCTCCGCCGTGCGGGCACCGAACTGGAGGGACCGGTCGACAAGTTCGGCGGTACCCGCGTCGATTCCGCCGCGCTCGGCGGAACCGCGGACCAGAGCGCCGAGTTCCTGGGGTGACCGGGCCGAGCGCAGCTCCTCGGCCGGCTCGATCCCGAGTCGGCGCAGGATCGCGTTGGCGGTCCCGTTCGTCAGCCGGATCGCGGGGGCCAGCAGGAACGAGAACAGCATCTGCGGGCCCGCGCTGGCCCTGGCAGTCGGTACCGGACGCGCCACCGCGAGGTTCTTGGGCACGAGTTCGCCGAACACCATGGACAACGACGTGGCCAGCAGAATCGCCAGCACCAGCGAGACGCCCGGCACCGCCCCGGCGGGCAACCCGGCCGACGTCAGTAGCGGGGTGAGCAGTTTCGAGAGAACCGGTTCGGCCAGAAAACCAGTGGCCAGCGTGGTGATGGAGATGCCCAGCTGCGCACCGGACAGCTGAAACGACAGCGTGCGATGGGCGCGTTGGACGAGCTTGTCGCGACGATCGCCGGTGCGGGCATTGGCATCGACGGTGCTGCGTTCCAGCGCGGTCAACGAGAACTCCGCCGCCACGAAGACGGCGGTGCCGAGGGTGAGCAGAGCGAAGCTCAGCAGGCTCAGTGCGATGGAGATGACGCTCACCGTGACCGCGTCATGTGGCCGGGCCGACCGCCCGGCTGACTAGAAGAGGGTTCGGCCTCAGTGTCGGCGGCCCCCGGGGCCCCCGGCGGGGCCCACGATGACGGGTCGCAGCTGGCCACGATTGGGGCCTGCGGCACAGGTTGCCTTTCGGATCGGGTACTGACAACGCCTATGGTAGCCGCCGCCGGGTCACCAGCCTGTCGGTAGCGGGTGTCCCTCGGCGAAGCCGGCCGCCGACTGCACCCCGAGCACCGCCCGTTCGTGCAGTTCGTCGAGGTTGGCGGCACCGACGTAGGTACAGGTGCTGCGCACACCCGAGGTGATGTGGTCGAGTAGGTCCTCCACCCCGCCGCGATCGGGATCCACTGCCATCCGCGAGGTGGAGATGCCTTCCTCGAAGAGTGCCTTGCGGGCCCGCTCGAAGCCGCTGTCGGCCAGCGTGCGGGCGGCAACCGCCCGCTTGGACGCCATCCCGAAGCTCTCCTTGTAGGGCCGGCCGCCGCGGTCGACCATCAGGTCGCCCGGGGATTCGTAGGTACCGGCGAACCAGGACCCGATCATCACGTTGGCCGCCCCGGCGGCCAACGCCAACGAGACGTCCCGGGGGTGGCGCACGCCGCCGTCGGCCCAGACGTGCCCACCGGATTGTCTTGCCGCTGCGGCACATTCGAGCACCGCGGAGAATTGCGGGCGGCCGACGCCGGTCATCATCCGGGTGGTGCACATCGCACCGGGCCCCACGCCCACCTTCACGATCGAGGCCCCGGCCTCGATCAGGTCGCGGGTGCCTTCGGCGGACACCACGTTGCCGGCCGCCAACGGGATCCCCAGGTCCAACGCGGCCACCGCCTTCACCGCGTCGAGCATCTTGAGTTGGTGGCCGTGGGCGGTGTCCACCACCAGCAGGTCGATCCCGGTGGCAGCCAGTGCGGCGGCTTTGGCGGCCACGTCCCCGTTGATGCCGACCGCGGCGGCGATCCGCAACCGGCCGCCGGCGTCGGCCGCGGGGGAGTAGATGCCGGCCCGCACCGCCCCGATCCGGGTCAGCACACCGGCCAGCGAACCGTCGGGGGCGGTCAGCACCGCGACGTCGATCGCGGCATGCTCGAGCAGCGCGAACACCTGCCGCGGGTCGGTGTGCTGCGGCGCGGTGACGAAGTCGGTGATCGCGATGTCGCGCACCCGGGCGAACCGGTCCACGCCCGCGGTGGACGCCTCGGTCACCAGGCCGACCGGCCGGCCGCCGGCCACCACCACCGCGGCACCGTGGGCCCGCTTGTGGATCAGCGCGACGGCGTCGGACACCGAATCGTCGGGGGCCAGTGTCACCGGGGTGTCGGCCACCGCGTCGCGGGTCTTGACGAACTCCACCGTGGTGGTGACCGCCTCGATCGGCAGATCCTGGGGCAGCACCACCAGGCCGCCGCGGCGGGCGACGGTCTCGGCCATCCGCTTGCCGGCCACCGCGGTCATGTTGGCCACCACCACCGGGATGGTGGTTCCGGTTCCGTCGGAGGTGGACAGGTCGACGACGAAGCGGGAGGCCACATCGGAGCGGCCGGGAACGACGAAGACGTCGTCGTAGGTCAGGTCGTACGGCGGTCGGTGGCCGTCGAGGAACCGCACGCGCTCAGGCCTGCACTTCGCTGCGATCCCCGCTCCACAGGGTGTGGAACCGGGCCGCCGGGTCGGCGTCGGTGCGGCCGTAGGTGTGCGCCCCGAAGAAGTCCCGCTGGCCCTGGATCAGTGCGGCCGGCAACCGTTCGGTGCGCAGCGCGTCGTAGTAGGACAGCGCCGAGGCGAAACCCGGGATCGGGATGCCGAGTTCGGTGGCCGTCACCACGACCCGGCGCCAGCTGTCGATGGCCGCGGAGATCGCGCTGCGAAAGTATGGCGCGGCGATCAGTGTGGGCAGGTGCGGGTCGGCGTCGAAGGCCTCCTTGATGCGGTTGAGGAACTTCGCCCGGATGATGCAGCCGCCGCGCCAGATGGTGGCCAGATCGCCGGGGGTGATGTCCCAGCCGTACTCGTCGGAGCCGGCTTGGATCTGATTGAAGCCCTGCGCGTAGGCGACGATCTTGGAAGCGTAGAGAGCCTGCTGCACGTCGGCGATGAATTGCGTTGCATCCGTTGGGCGTTGGCCGAGCGCGCCGGACGCCATACCCTCGACTGCGCGGCGTTGCGGCACCGATCCGGACAGCGCGCGGGCGAAGACCGCCTCGGCGATACCGGTCACCGGCACGCCGAGGTCGAGGGCGGACTTGACCGTCCAGCGACCGGTGCCCTTTTGTTCGGCCTCGTCGACGATGACGTCCACCAAGGGTTTCCCGGTCTTGGCATCGATCTGGCCGAGCACGTCCGCGGTGATCTCCACCAGGAAGCTGTCGAGATCGCCGGAGTTCCACTCGGTGAACACTTCGGCGATCGCAGGCGCGCTCAGGCCCAGGCCGTCGCGCAGCAACTGGTAGGCCTCGCCGATGAGTTGCATGTCGGAGTACTCGATACCGTTGTGCACCATCTTCACGAAGTGCCCGGCGCCGTCGGGTCCGATGTGGGCGCAGCATGGCACGCCATCGACGTGGGCGGAGATCTCCTCAAGCAGCGGCCCGAGCGAGGCGTAGGACTGCTTCGGCCCACCCGGCATGATCGAAGGGCCGTTGAGCGCACCCTCCTCGCCGCCGGAGATGCCCGCGCCGACGAAGTGCAACCCGCGGTCGGCCATCGCCTTCTCGCGACGGATGGTGTCGGTGTAGAGGGCGTTGCCGCCGTCGATGATGATGTCGCCGGGTTCCATGGCGTCGGCAAGTTCGTTGATCACCGCATCGGTGGCCTCACCGGCCTTCACCATGATCAGCACCCGACGCGGTTTCTGCAGTGCGGCAAGGAATTCCGCGATGCTCTCCGAACGTACGAAGCTGCCGTCCCCGCCGTGCTCGGCCAGCAGCGCGTCGGTCCTGGCGACCGACCGATTGTGCAGCGCCACGGTGTAGCCGTGCCGGGCGAAGTTGCGTGCGATGTTGGAGCCCATCACGGCCAGGCCGGTGACGCCGATCTGGGCTGTGGGCGCGTGCGGAGATGTCATCGACCGTCTTTCGGTGGGGTGGGAGAGCTCAGGACCAGAACAGTTGCCGGAAACCGGCCAGCCAGGGGATCGCCACCGCGACAGTGGGCACCACCAGCACCGCCGCCGCGGCCAGGTAGCTAGCCAGCGATAGCAGCCGGCTGTTGGGCGGACCGGACAGCCGCTGCACCCGGATCACCGTGCTCACCCCACCCGCGGCCAAGGCGCCGGCCGGGGTGGGGCCGGCCGCGCAGGCCACCAATGCGCGCGCCAGTGGGCCCGGTCCGGCAGCACGCACGGCGGCGTCGTCGGCCAGCAGTTCGACCAGCAGTCGGACGGCGTGCAGTGCGCTGCCGCTGCGGACCAGTCGCGGGAAGGCGGTGTGCACCGCGATGAAGGCCTCCAGCACCAGATCGTGGCGGGCTCGCAGGTGAGTCCGTTCGTGGCGCAGGATCGCGCTCACCTCCGCCGGGCTGAGCGTCGCCAGCGCCCCCTCGCTGAGCACGACCATGCCGCGAATCCCGGGCAGACAGTAGGCAAGTGGCTCATCGACGGCCAGCACCCGCACATCGCCGAGTCCGTGGCGGCACTCGCCGAGCAGGTCCACCACCATCCGGTGGCGGGCGCGCCGGCGGCGGGTACCGATCGCGACCGCCAGTACCGCGGTGATCAGGCGGGCCCCGATCACCAGGGTCACGCCGAACACCGCCAGCGATACCAGCCACAGCGTCCAGTCCGCCGGGGATGCACCTCCTGCGCCGGGCCATGCACCTCCGCGTAGCAGCAGCGGCGAGGCGATCGCCAGCCCGGCGCTGAATGCCGACAGGACCGCGGCCATCGCAATCGCCTGCCACAGCACGATTGCCGCGCGCGGCGCACGCATCGGCCACGCTGCTCTGGCCAGCACCGCCGGTACCGGACCGGTCAGTGCGAGCGCCAGGAGAGTGAAGGCCAACGCGGACACGTCTGACAGTCTCTCCCAGCCGGTTCGCTGACCGCCAAGGGGCCTAGCGTTGCCTGGATTCGAGGTCGGCCAACGCTCGGCGCAGGGCGTCGGCCTCGTCGACGCCCACCCGCCCGACGAAGTGCATGAGCGCGGCGCGCCGGTCACCGGAATCGGCCGCCTGATCCAGGGCTTCGACGAGAAGCCCGGCCACCAGTTCGTCGCGGCCGTTGGTCGGCGCGTACTGGTGGGCGCGGTCGTCGCGGATCTGCACGACCAGGTTTTTGCGGGCCAGGCGCTGCAGGACCGTCATCACGGTGGTGTAGGCCAACTCTCGCCGGGTGGACAGGGCCTGGTGTACCTGACGCACTGTCTGCGCCTCGCCGGTGTCCCACAGGTGGTCCATCACGGCGCGCTCCAACTCGCCCAGGCGGTTCAGTTGCGCCATCCGCCGTTCACCTCCACGACACTGAGGATACCCGCGATTACTACGGTGCGTCGTACCACCCCGGACCGGGTGCCGAGCGGACCCGCGTGTAGACACACAGGCGTGGAATATGAATCCGGCGGCATACCGGCGGAGTTCTCCGCGCCGTTCGACGCTCACATCGGGTTGGAATACACCGACATCACCCCGGACGGCATGCGGGCACAACTCGTCGTCAAGCCGACCCTGCTGCAGCCGATGGGCATCGTGCACGGCGGGGTGTGGTGCGCGGTGGTCGAGTCGATGGCCAGTGTTTCGGCGTACATGTGGCTCAAGGCCAACGGCGGCGGGGACGTCGTCGGTGTCAACAACAACACCGACTTCCTGAGAGCCATCACCGAGGGAACCGCGTACGGGGTGTCCGAGCCGATTCACCGGGGCCGACGCCAGCAACTGTGGTTGGTGACGATCCGTGATGACCGGCAGCGGCTGATCGCCCGCGGCCAGGTGCGTCTGCAGAACCTCGAACCCCAGGCTTAGCCGTCAGGAGGGGCGGCCCGTGAGCTGCAACAGCAGTTGCGCACCGCCGAGCGGACTGGTGCCCAAAGATGCTGTGCCGCCGTGTAATTCGGCCTGCTGAGCCACCAATGCCAGTCCCAGGCCGGACCCTGACCGGGACGCCGTTGAACCGCGCGAGAATCGCTCGAAGACGCTGGTCCGCTCTTCCTCGGGCACGCCGGACCCGTTGTCGTCGACGGTGACCGCAACCCCCTCGGATGAGCTCGCCACTGCCAGGCGCACTTCGGTCGCCCCGCCGTGCTTTGCGGCGTTGGCGATCGCGTTGTCGATGACCAGCCGCAGCCCGACCGGCAGCCCCACCATCAGCACGGCCGGCGATGGCACCAGCGACACCTGAAGATCGGGGTAGCTGCGTTCGGCGTCGTGGGCGGCACGGTCGAGCAGTTCGGTGATGTCGAAGGGAACGAAGTCGTCGGCGGTGGTCAGCTCACCCTGGGCCAGGCGTTCCAACGCGGTCAGGGTGGCCTCGATCCGGCTCTGGGTGCGGATGACGTCGCCGATGACCTCCTCGCGCTGCTCGTCTTCGAGATCCAGGGTTGACAGCACCTCGAGGTTGGTTCGCATCGCCGTGAGCGGAGTGCGCAACTCGTGGGAGGCAACCGCGGCGAAATCGCGGGCCGACTCCAGCGCGGCCTTGGTGCGGGCCTGCTCGTCGCCGATGCGCGCAAGCATGCCCTCGACGGCCTCGCCGATCTCCACAGCCTCCGAGACCCCCCGCACCTGAACTTCTTCGGGCTTGGACTGCGCGTTGATCGCTCGGGCCTGCTGCGCCAGCAACCGGAACGGGTCGATCATGATCAGCGAGATGAACCAGCCGACGATCACGGTTCCGACGATGACGCCGGCGCAGATGAACAGCACCCGCCAGTGCAACTCGGCGATGCGGCGCTGGGTGCCGGCCACCGGCGCGCCCAGGGCAATGGTGGCCCCGCCCACCGAAAAGGTGCGGACCCGGTACTCGACGCCGTCGATGGTCGTGTTCGCATAACCGTCGGCCAGTTTGGGCAACACGATGCCGCTGGGCACCGACATCTCCATGGCCCCGACCCGCACGGTGCGCACCAGGTTGCCATCCGGGCTCGGTGCGGCCGCCGCGGGCGGACCGGCCAGCAGGGTGGAGAAGTCGCCCAGGCTGCTGACCGAATCCAGCCGCCGGTCCAACTGGCTGTACTGGTCGTTGGTGACGCCCACCCAGACCCAGGTGCCAAGGGTGAGCACCAGGACCACCACTGACAGCGCCGCGGCGATCACGATGGTGCGCAGCGACAGCATCCGGACGGGCAGCCGCTGCAGTAATCCGAAGACCAGTTCGTTGGGCCTCACCGCGGACGGCACCCGGGGCGTGTGGCCGGGGCCGGCAGACGGCGCGGAATGGTCAGGAGGCTGCTTTCTCGGTGTCCTCCACCGTGAGCGCAATCTCCTCGAGTTGCTCGATCCGGGTGCGCGCGTAGGCCTGCTGCTCGGTGATGGTGAGCTGGCCGCGCTGGCTGCCGAGGAAGGTGCCGATCCAAGACAACGCGGTGGTCAACCGCGCGCGGAACCCGACGAGATAGATCAGGTGCAGGAAAAGCCAGGCCAGCCAGGCGATGAATCCGCCGAACTCCAGCTTGCCCACCTTGGCGACCGCCGAGTAGCGCGACACCGTCGCCATCGAACCTTTGTCGAAGTACTTGAACGGTTCCCGGGCGGTCGGGTCGGCCCCGTTGAGTTCGGCCTTGAGCAGGCGGGCGGCGTACCGGGCGCCCTGGATGGCACCCTGGGCCTGCCCTGCCACGCCCTCGACGAGGGCCATGTCGCCGACGACGAAGACGTTGGGGTGACCGGGCAGGGTGAGATCGGGCAGCACTTTGACCCGCCCGGCCCGGTCGGTCTCGGCTCCGGACTGATCGGCGACGATCTTGCCCAGCGGGCTGGCCGCGACGCCGGCCGACCACACCTTGGTGGCGCACTCGATCCGCTCGACGGTGCCGTCGTTGTGCTTGACCGTGATTCCGTTGCGGTCGACGTCGGTGACCATCGCGCCGAGTTGAATCTCCACGCCCAGTTCCTCGAGTCGGGCGGCGGCCTTTCGGCCGAGGTTCTCGCCCATCGGCGGCAATACGGCCGGAGCGGCGTCGAGCAGGATCACCCGGGCGCCGGTGGGGTCGATCTGGCGGAACGCGCCCTTGAGGGTGTGGTCGGCCAACTCGGCGATCTGGCCGGCCATCTCCACACCGGTGGGGCCGGCGCCGACCACCACGAAGGTGAGCAGCTTGGCCCGGCGTTCCGGGTCGCTGGAGCGCTCGGCCTGCTCGAAGGCCCCGAGGATCCGGCCGCGCAACTCCAGAGCGTCGTCGATGGTCTTCATGCCCGGCGCCCACTCGGCGAAGTGGTCGTTGCCGAAGTACGACTGGCCGGCACCGGCAGCCAGGATCAGGGTGTCGTAAGGGGTGCGGTAGGTGTGCCCCAGCAACTCCGAGTCGACAGTCCGGTTGGCCAGGTCGATGTAGGTGACCTCGCCGAGCAGCACCTGGCAGTTCTTCTGGTTGCGCAGGATCACCCGGGTCGGCGGTGCGATCTCGCCCTCGGAGATGATGCCGGTGGCCACCTGGTAGAGCAACGGCTGGAAGAGATGGTGGGTGGTTTTCGCGATCAGCTTGATGTCGACATCGGCGCGCTTGAGCTTCTGAGCGGCATTGAGACCGCCGAACCCCGAGCCGATGATGACGACCTTGTGTTTATCCGACGGAGTTGCACCGGGATGGGTCATCTTCGCTCCTCAACGACAGCACAGGACACCTATACCGTAGTCGCCGCGGCGCGCGGTGTCCTCCCGGACCTAAACACCGAACACGGGTCGCAGGGCAGCGCCGAGTCGGGCGACTGATCCGGGCACGTAGCGCGGCACGTTGAGGATCACCCCGTCGACTCCGGCGGCGACGACGCCGTCGGCGAGTTGCTCGGCGATCCGCTCGGGGCTGCCCACCACCATGCGTCCCCGCATCGCCTCGGGAACCATGTCGTCGGTGAAGTTCGGGTCCGGCACGGCGGTCAGCAGTACGGAGGTCTCCAGCGTGGAGCGGTCGCGGCCGGCCTCGTCGCAGCGGCGGGCCAGGGCCTCCATCTTCCCCGGCAACTCGGGAATGGCGGCAATCACGTTGAGGTGGTCGAAGTACCTGGCGGCCAGGCCGAAGGTCTTCTTCTCGCCGCTGCCGCCGATCATCAGCGGGATGTGGTCGCGGAAGCGGGGAACCGCAATCGCCTGGTCGGTGTGGTAGTACCGGCCGTCGAAACTGACCCGTTCACCGGAGATCATCGGCAGCAGAATCTGAAGTGCCTCATCGAGTTTCGCGAAACGGTCGGTGAAGGTGCCGAATTCGAAACCCAGCTGGTCATGCTCGAGTTCGAACCAGCCGGTGCCGATTCCGAGCACGGCGCGGCCCTGACTGATCACGTCGAGCGTCGTGATGATCTTGGCCAGCAGGGTCGGGTTGCGATAGGTGTTGCCGGTCACCAGGGTGCCGAGCAACACGTCCTCGGTCGCGGCGGCCAGTGCACCCAGTGCGGTGTAGGCCTCCAGCATCGGCTCCTCGGGAGCGCCGAGCATCGGCAGTTGGTAGAAGTGATCCATCACGAAGACGGAGTCGAATCCGGCGGTCTCGGCCTCCCGCGCCTGAGCGACCACGGTGGGGAAGAGTTCGGCGACCGGGACGCCGTAGGAGAAGTTAGGGATCTGGAAGCCGAGTCGGATCGTCACGGTGCCGACACTAGTGCGGCGGCCGGGCCGACGGCGGCCGGATCACTCAGCCCAGGCCGTCGGTCGTTCCGCGGCCGACGTGCAGGGTCTGGCCGGTGATGTGGCGAGCCGCGGGGGTGGTCAGGAACAGCGCCAGCCGGGCGATCGCCGTCGAGGTCGCAGTGCCGCCGGTCGACAGCCCTTCGTAGCCGGACTGCGGACCGCGCCCGCACGCCACCGTGTTGATGGTGATGCCGCGGGTGCCGAAGTGGTCGGCCTGGCCCGCGGTCCAGTTCGACAACGCCGCCTTGACTACCGGCGCGGGACCGGCCGCGTCGGCGGCGTCTGGCACCACCGTCACGATCGAGCCGCCGGAACGGAGTTGGTCCCCGACGTTCTGCACCGTCAACGCGGCCGAGAGGACGGTGCGATCGAACGCCGAGCGCCACGCCGCGGCGGTGTCGGACACGGTGTAGGTGCGGGGATCACTCTCGTGGGTCCCGGTGGCCGGGACCGTGACGATGACATCGAGGTGCTGGGGAAACAGCGATCGCGCCTGCGCCAGGCTGATCGGGTCGGTGCTGTCGCAGACGATCGCCTCGACGTCGAGTTCCTTGGCGAGCAGTTCCAACTCCTCGCGGCGCACCCCGCTGATCACGACCTCGTGGCCCGCCGCCCGGAAAGCCTCCGCCACGGCCCGTCCGACCGCAGTGTCGGCGCCGCTGACCAGCACATCCATCGCGCACCTCCTCGTTGTCCGCAGAGAAGGTTACTCGACGGTACGGACCCTCGCCCTAGGGTGAAGCGCCATGAGGTCCAGACGCGCGCCGGTGGTGCCGCTGCCGCGATGGGTGTACGTGCCCGCCGTCGCGGGCGCGCTGTTCGTGGTGCTGCCACTGGTCGCGATGGCATTGCGGGTGGACTGGCCCCGGTTCGGCACGCTGATCACCAGCCCGTCGGCGCAGGCCGCACTGCTGCTGAGCCTGCGCACGGCCGCCGCCAGCACCCTGCTGTGTCTGGTCCTCGGGGTTCCGCTGGCGTTGGTGTTGGCCCGGCACAGCGGCCGACTGGTTGCTTTCCTGCGTCCGCTGATCCTGCTGCCCCTGGTGCTGCCTCCGGTGGTGGGTGGTTTAGCGCTGCTGTACGCGTTCGGACGGCTCGGACTGCTGGGTCAGTACCTGGAGGCGGCCGGGATCCGGATCGCGTTCACCACGACCGCGGTGGTGCTGGCTCAGACGTTCGTCTCGCTGCCGTTCCTGGTCATCGCCATCGAGGGCGCCGCCCGCACGGCCGGATCGGACTACGACGTCGTCGCGGCGACGCTGGGTGCCCGGCCCGCAACGGTGTGGTGGCGGGTGACGCTGCCCCTGCTGGGCCCGGGCCTGCTGGCCGGTGCGGTGCTGGCATTCGCCCGGGCGCTGGGGGAGTTCGGCGCCACGCTGACCTTCGCCGGATCGCGGCAGGGCGTGACCCGCACCCTGCCACTGGAGATCTATCTGCAGCGCGAGAGCGATCCGGACGCGGCGGTGGCGCTGTCGATCCTGTTGGTCGTCATCGCCGCGGTCGTGGTGGTGGGTCTGGGCGCGCGCCGGCTGGCGGGCTGGAGCGCCGCGGCGAACACCCATGGCTGAGCTGAGATTCGCCGCGGCCGTCGCCGACCGCGGTCTGCGGGCGAGTTTCGATGTCGCGGCCGGCGAAGTGCTTGCGATCCTGGGCCCCAACGGCGCCGGCAAGTCCACGATCGCCGGGGTGATCGCGGGTCTGGTCCCTGCCGACGAGGCGCTGGTTCAGGTCGGGGCACGCGTGCTCACCGACACCGAGCGCAACCTGACCGTGCCGACCCATGACCGACGGGTCGGACTGCTGCTTCAGGATCCGCTGCTGTTTCCCCACCTCGACGTCCTCGGCAACGTCATGTTCGCCGCCCGCACCCGGCCGGACCGCACTGGGCCGGACCGCACCGGGCCGGACCGAACTGGGCCGGACCGAACTGGGGCGCGGGCGGTCGCGCTGCGCTGGCTGGACGCCGTGGGCGTCGCGGACCTGGCCGGTCGCAAACCCCGGCAACTGTCCGGCGGACAGGCCCAGCGGGTGGCGATCGCCCGGGCGCTGGCCGCCGAACCTGAGGTGCTCCTCCTAGACGAGCCACTGGCCGGTCTCGATGTCGCCGGGGCGGCCGCGGCGAGGGCCGTGCTCCGGCAGGTGATGGCCGTGGGCGGCCGGTCCACCGTGCTGATCACTCATGACGTGCTCGACGTCCTCGCGCTCGCCGACCGGGTGGTGGTACTCGAGGAGGGGACGATCACCGAGACCGGCGGCGTCGCCGATGTGCTGGCCGCGCCCCGCAGTCACTTCGGCGCCCGGATCGCCGGGCTCAACCTGGTCCGGGGAGTGCTGACCGGGACCGGCACCCTGGCCACCGCAGCCGGCCGGTCGTGGCACGGGATCGCAGCCGAACCCCTGGCGAACGGCCAGGACGTAGCCGCGGTGTTCCCACCCGCCGCCGTCTCGGTGTTCCGCGAACAGCCCCACGGCAGCCCCCGCAACAGCGTCCGCGGACCCATCGTGGGAATTGAGGCGGCCGGCCCGGTGGTGCGGGTCCGACTCGAGGATCAGTCCGACGCCACTCCCGGCCTGGCGGCCGACATCAGCACCGATGCGATGGCCGATCTGCGGCTGGGTGTCGGTGACATTGTCTGGCTCACCGTCAAGGCCC